>NZ_JBVOOL010000025.1:0-94585 GCF_055664045.1 Kitasatospora sp. NPDC023385
GGTGACGACGACGAGCGGGTGGCGCGCTGCCCGTCGTGCCGGCGCCGCTTCGTCCTCGGCCACCTCCACCGGCGGGACTCGACCTACTGCGGCCCGCGGTGCAGGCAGGCCGCCTACCGGGCCCGCCAGCGGGTCCGCGAAGCCGTCACCACCCCGCCCGCCGTGACGGCTCCCGCCCCCCTCTGCAACGCCGTGACCGGTGCAAACGCCACCGAGGAGATAACGGCGGGTGGTTGTTCGCCCGGAACGGCGGACAGCGGGCGTCGTTGAACCAGGCATGGATGAATCCCCTCTGGCAAAGGCCGAAGCGGCCAAGTCGCGCCGTGACTTCGGCGGCGAGATGTCAGCCCTGCTCGACGGCGGGAAGTCGCTGCAGAGCGCCACGTGGTTTCCGGCGCGGGCGGGCGACGTGCTGACCGTCCGGTACCCCGCCGGCGGAACGGTCCCGGCGCACGAGGAGACCTACGAGGTCGTCCCGGACGAGTTCGGCAGCCTGATCCTCAGCCTGCGGTCCCACACGTACCCGGAGAAGTTCGCGCGCTCCGCCGGCTCGTTCGCCCCGGGCCTGCCCGACGAGCCGTTCTTCGAGGCATGGATGGAAGCCGGCCCCGACAGCCTGACGATCACGCGAGACGGCTGGGTGATCCACCCGGGACGCTGAACCACGGACCGGGGCGCCGGGCAGAACCCCACCCCGGCCCCGCGCTCACGCCTCTGCACGCTCCGGGTCGCGCAGCGGCCTGAGCCCGCCGGGCATCTCGGGCAGCAGGAAGCTGTACCGGCCGAGCATGTTCACGTGGTGCCGCACGAACGGCGAGAGCCGGGCGACGTCCTCGTCGCGGACGTCGAAGCCCTCGGCACGGAGCTGGGTGAGGGCGGCGTCCATGTAGCGGGTGTTCGGCTTCGGTACTGGTGGGCTCGCGTATTCAACCGTCGCGAGTTGACCCACCTCGTTCCGGCATTGCTACTGAGCGTGACAGCCTTGGGGGGAGATTCTGGGTGTCAGGGGCATCCGGTTGGATGAGCACGTGACTGTCTATGACGTAGCTCGCCGGCTCCCTTCCATCGCTGACCTGCGGAACCTGTGCCGCTCACTGGCGATGCTCGATGCGATCTTGAGCCCGGACTGGGAGGGCCGGTACTACTCCTTCAACGCCGGCTGGGCTGACGGCGAGGAGATGGCGTCGATGCGCAACGGCTCGGGGGACGAGTACTCCATCGTGTTCTCGGCGGCCGGGGCCTATATCCGTGGCTTCGACCACGAAGCACCGATGAGCCCGTACGGCAACGACGGCGAGCCCTGGCCGGGAGTGATCGACGAGGTTGCGGAAGCCTTCAAGCCCTTCGTCACGGAGCCCGCGTTCACCGATGAGGACGACGTGCCCGTCGTGACGGCCTGTCTGTGGCGGGAGGCGACGGACGATCGGTGGCGGCACGGCGTGATCGACTTCCCCACCGGGTGGTCTGACCCCGATGGGGCGACGGGCCTGTTCGAGCTCCTGGTCGACCGTTCGCCGGAGGCGTTCCAGCGCTTCGCCGAGGACTACTACGAGGTTTCCGTGGACCTGGAAGCGGTGCGCGATGTGTATGTCTTGCGACCGCTGAGTCATGAGCTCGTGTCATCGCTGAACTCGGAGGTCACCCTCGTAGACCTGGCCGAGGACATCGCCGAGATCGGCTACCCGCAGCCGCTCCGGGACGCGACTTGAGCTTCAACCGTCGGTGAGTCGATGGGGAGCCCAGCCTGCCGGTGACCGGGTGTGGTCGCCTGCGGCGTATCGGCTCCAGGTTCCGCCGTTCTCTCGGAGGAGTCGGCTGGTGGTCTTGTCGTGGTAGCCGAGGGCGTCCGCGACGACGGGGGCGGGCAGTTCGAGGAGTTGCTGTCGGATGGCGGCGCCGCGGGCGGCGGCGACCGGGATGCCGATCTCGCGCAGGAGCGAGGAGAGGTGGTCGGGGCGGGCTGGCTGGCCGGCTCGGCGGCCGGGGAAGAGCCAGCGGGATGCCTGGTTGGTGGCGGTGTTCATGTTGCCGCGGTCCGCGATGTAGGCCAGCAGCAGGGCTGCGACCGGTGAGGGGATGGGTGAGGCAGGCTCTCCGAGCCGGAGAAGCGTGGTCTCTCCGTCGTGGAGCACGTCGTCGATCGTCAGCCGGACGATCCGGGTGAGGGGTTGCGCGTAGAGGAGGACGATGACCCCGGCGACGCGGAGGCGCATCGGTGCGTCTGGGTCGGTCAGCAGCCGGCCGAGTGCGGCCAAGCGTTCGTCCTCGCTCAGGACGGGTCGCCGGGAGATCCTCAGTGCGGGGATGGAGAGGGAACGTGGACACCGGCGGCTCTCCATGGCCCAGTTGAGGAAGGGCCTCAGGCAGGTGCGGCCGCGTTCGGTGTTCTCGGCGAACCAGGCGTCGACGTCGAGCTGGCCCAAGGACGCGAGGGTACTGTTCCGGGCGCTGAGCCACTGCAGGAATGCCGTCGCGCAGGTGATCTGCTCGGCTGCGAAGCCGCGGACGCTCGGCGTGATCCGACTGCGATCGGCTCGTTCCCGCAGGTGGGGAAGGACGCGCCAGGTCGCGAAAAGCTTGATCGTCTTCAGGTGCTCGGGATCGGCGATGCCGGCCAGGTGGCCGGGCAGCCATCGTTGGAAGGAGCAGATGTACTTGTCGACGGCGGGCAGGACTCCGCTGGTCATCAGGAGTTCTTCCAGATGAGCCGCTGCCCGCCAGGGCTGGAGCTCGTGGAAGGCGTCGTGGTTCAGGGGGACCTGTCCGCGGCCGAGCCGCCGCAGCATCTGGGAGGCGTTTCCCGGCTGGCCGCGGCGCATCGCCAGCCAGGACAGCCCGCTCCTGGGCTCGTCCATCGCCACCAGCAGGTTGAACAAGGGCGTCAGCGCGGGCCGGACGCGGCCGGTGCCGTCGTCCAGGAGCTCGGTCAGCCGGTCGGTGAGCGTGCAGCGTTCGCAGAGCCGTCCGCCCAGCAGTTTGCCCTCGAAGCCGCAGCGCGAGCAGTCGAAGGTCTGGGAGAAGCCGGCGCAGTTCGTGCAGATCGCGGAGCCGTCGACGGGGTGACGCCCAGGGAGGGCGCGGTCCTGGCCGCAGCCAGGGCAGGATCCTCGCGTTCGCACCGCGCGGTCCGAACAGGTCCGGCAGACATATCCGTCCGGCCAGGTGCCGGCCTTGTGCCTGCGCTGGCCGCAGCGGCAGCACTCGGCCATGAACCAGCGTTCGTACTGCTCGTCGGTGGCGTAGGGGCGGCTCATGCGTCGGGCAGGATGCGGGCCGCGCGGGGCCGCAGCTTCGCGACGTTCGCGGGCGGGGTGGGCAGGTCGCCGGAGGCGGCCATGCGGACACCGGCGTTCTCAGCGGTGGTGGTCACCAGGTCGGCCGGGGTGCAGGAGAGGATGTCGCAGAGCGCGGACAGGACCTGCAGCGACAGCCGCTCCGGGGTTCCGGAGACCAGGCGGTGGACCTGGGAGGCGGACAGGTCGATGCCGCGTTCGCGCAGCAGTGGGACCAACTCGGTCGCGGTGAAGATGCGGTGCTGGGCCATCACCTCACGCAACCGCCAGGTGTAGCCGACCTTGCGCTTCATGCCCGCTCCCCGTTCTGAGCCTGGAGTGCGGCGGCGACGGTGGCGTCCAGGTGCCGACGCAGGGTGCGGGTGCGGAAGTCCGAGGAGACGCAGGTGTAGATGGACGTGGTACTGGCGTGCTCGTGACCGACCTGTTCCTGGACGAAGCGGGGGTCCCAGCCGTCCTCGATGAGGTGGGTGACGTAGGACCTTCGGAAGGAGTGGTAGTCCAGTCCGTCGTCCAGGCCCAGGGCCTTGCGGTAGGTGATGAAGCGGGAGTTGATGCGCTGGCAGCCAATCCGCATCCCGCGTTCGGACGGCCAGGCTGCTGGGTTGCCGTCGGTGCCCAGCAGCGGGCGGACCTCGGTGAACCACTCGTCCAGAACATCGGGAGTCCAGCCGAACACGGTCAGCACGCCGCGGCGCTTGGGCGGTGAGCCCTTCTTGGCCTTGCCGAACCGGACCTGGCAGCGTCCGAACTCGCCGAACTCGGCGCCGTGCGGGTTGCGGCCGAAGTCGGCGGCGTCGAGCATCCGCGTCTCGTTGCGCCGCAGCCCGTAGGCGTAGGCGGTCTTGAACAGGGTGGCGTCGCGGAACGCCGGCAGCCAGCCCTTGCGGCCGAAGGCCCTGATCCGGGAAACCTCGTCGTCGCAGTGCTCGAAGAACGCGTGCAGCTCGGCCTTGGTGAACGCCCGCTTCTTCGCGTCGGCCTCGTTGTCCTGGACGTGCACCGCGGTGTTCCACTCGTGCACGACCTGGACCGGGTGGGTGCCGAACCGCTCCTCGCAGGTGGCCGCCCAGTCGTAGAGCGGGTCGGTGACGAAGTGGCAGAACGCCCGGACCGCCTCCGAGTAGGACCGGATCGTGGAACGGCGCAGGTCCCTCAGCGAGCGCAGGTCACCGAGCCACTCGTCGACCATCGCCGGCGTCCAGTGCCACGGGTAGGTATTCACGTACGCGGCGAACGCCTTGACCGTGTTCTCCCGGCCCTCCACCGTCGTCCGGGCCAGATTCCGCGCGAGCTGCTGGTTCGCGAACCCGGTCAGCATCGCAGTGAAGACCTGTTCCTCCGGCCGCAGCAGCGCGACTCCGTCCACCAGGTGCAGCCGTGCTGCACCTGGGATCGACCCGTTGAACCCCACCGGCCCACCACTCTCCGTCACTCGCGTCCTATGCGAGAAAACCGCATTTGATGCGAGTCGGAGGGCAAACCGCAGGTCAGTCAGCCGGACGAGTGACCCCGACTGGCGTCATCGCCACGTCCGCCGCTACCGTCACCACCAGCAGGCCGGGCTAACACCCGTGGTCAGCGTGCTGATCAGCGCCATTGCCCCCGACGATTCGCGAACCGTCGCGAGTTCGCATCAGATGCAATTGGCGGCGCTTGTAGTAGCGGTACAGCGGTTAGCGCTAAGGAGCGGCGGCGGGCCTGAGGTGCAGTGATGCTGGTCGCCGGTTGATCCTCTTGATCGCGATTCGGTAACTCCCCAGTCGGCATGTGGTTGGCCGCGTACGGTCGGTGACCATGCCCGTGGAGTTCCTGACTGATGACCAGGCGGCCTTGTACGGCGCCTTCAACGAGGTGCCGACCCGCCCTGAGCTGGAGCGGTTCTTCTTCCTCGATGACGAGGACCGCCTGCTGATCTCGAAACGGCGCGGGGAACACAACCGCCTCGGCTTCGCCCTGCAGATCTGCACCGTCCGGTACGTGGGGCTGTTCCTGGCGGACCCGCTGGACGTGCCCTGGCCGGTGGTGGACTACCTGGCCGAGCAACTGGGCGTCGAGGACGCCTCGTGCGTCAAGCGGTACACCGAGCGGCAGATGACGCCGTACGAGCACGCCTGGGAGATCCGGGACGCCTACGGCTACCACGAGTTCGAGGACGCGAGGTGGGGCCGGCGGTTCCGCACGTTCCTGCACGGGCGGGCCTGGACGCACGCAGAGGGGCCGGTGGCGCTGTTCGACCACGCGGTGGCGTGGCTGCGCCGGCACCGGGTGCTGCTGCCGGGCGTCTCGGTGCTGGCCCGGCAGGTGTCGGAGGTACGGGCGGTGGCGGAGAAGCGGCTGCACGCCACGGTGGCCCGGGCCGCGCACCGGGCGGATGCGGTGCTGCCGGGTGCGCTGGTGCGGCTGCTGGAGGTGCCCGACGGCGCCCGGGTCTCCGAGCTGGAGCGGCTGCGCCGGTCGCCGACCCGCACGACCGGCACCGCGATGGCGCGGGCGCTGGACCGGGTGAACGAGATCTCCGCGTTCCAGCTCGGGAGGGTGAACCTGACGCGGGTGCCGGTGAACCGGCTCTCGACGCTGGCCCGGTACGGGCTCGCCTCGAAGGCCCAGACGCTGGAGCGGTCGGCGGAGCCCAAGCGCACCGCTCTGCTGACCGCGGTGGTGCGAAGCCTGGAGGCGGCGGCGATCGACGACGCGCTGGACCTGTTCGCGCTGCTGATGGCCACCAGGCTGATCAACCCCGCCCGGCGGGCCTCGGACCGGGAGCGGCTGGTGATGCTGCCGCACCTGGAGAAGGCGTCGCGCACCGTGGCGAAGGCGCCAGGGTGCTGATCCGGCAGCTGGAGCTGACCGAGGAGGCGGGCTGCGACCTGGACACGGCGGCGCTGTGGCGGGCGCTGGAGGAGGTCGTCTCGCGGGCCGCGGTGAACAACGCGGTGCGGGTGGTCGAGCAGCTGGTCCCCGAGGACGACGGCTCGGCGGAGATCGCGCTTCGCCAGCAGCTGACCGGCCGCTACAACACGGTGCGGCCGTTCCTGGCGCTGCTGGGCGACAGCGACGCGCTGGGCGCCGCGCAGGGCGGGCGGCGGGTGCTGAAGGCGGTGCGCCGGCTTCCGGTGCTGGCCCGGCGCAAGGTGGCCCAGCGTCCGCTGCTGCCCAAGGAGATCGACGCCGAGCTGGTGCCGCCGGCCTGGAAGAAGGCGGTGTACTCCAACACCGCGCTCCCCGAGGGCGCGGTGGACCGCGACGCCTACGTGGTGTGCGTGCTGGAGCAGCTGCACCGCGCGCTGACCCGACGCGACGTCTTCGCCTCGCCGTCGAACCGCTGGTCGGACCCGCGGGCCCGGCTGCTGGACGGGCCGAGGTGGGAGGCGGTGCGCGAGGACGTGCTGGCCGGCCTGAGCCTGACCGAGCCGGTCGAGCAGCACTTGGACGGGCTGACCCGCGGCCTGGACGCGGCGTGGCGCCAGATGGCGGCCAGGCTGGAGGAGGCTGGGCCGGCGGCGAAGGTGGAGATCGTGGTGCCGCCGGACGGCGGGCGGGCCCGGTTGAGCGTGGACAAGCTCGGCGCGCTCGGCGAGAGCACCTCGCTCCAGTGGCTGCGCAAGACCACCTTGGCGATGCTGCCGCGCATCGACCTGCCGGACCTGCTCTTCGAGGTGCACTCCTGGACCGGGTTCCTGGACGCCTTCACCCACGTGTCCACCAGCGCGACCCGCATGGAGGGCCTGCCGGTCAGCCTGGTGGCGCTGCTGGTGTCCGAGAGCTGCAACATCGGGCTGACGCCGGTGACCAACCTGGCCTACCCGGAGCTGACCCGCAGCCGGCTCTCCCACGTCGACCAGAACTACCTGCGGGGTGACACGATCGCCGCAGCCAACGGGTTGCTGATCTCCGCCCAGGCCCGGGTGCCGCTCGCGCAGAGCTGGGGCGGCGGGCTGCTGGCCTCGGTGGACGGCCTGCGGTTCGTCGTGCCCAAGCGGAGCATCAACTCGGCGCCCTCACCCAAGTATTTTGGCCAGAAGAGGGGACTGACCTGGCTAAACGCACTCAATGACCAGGTCTCGGGGATCGGCGCGATGCTGGTGCCCGGCACCCCGCGCGACTCCCTGTTCATCCTGGACACCCTGCTGAACCTGGACGGCGGTGTGCGCCCGGAGATGGTGGCCACCGACAACGCCTCGTACTCTGACATGGTCTTCGGGATCTTCAAGATGCTGGGCTTCCGCTTCGCGCCGCGCTTCCGGGACCTGGCCGACCAGCGGTTCTGGCGCGCCGACATACCCGGCGAGCAACCGGCGGCCGGCTACGGGCCACTGGAGGCGATCGCCCGCAACAAGGTCAACCTCAAGAAGATCCGCGAGCAGTGGCCCGACATGCTCCGCGTGGCCGGGTCGCTGATCACCAACCAGGTCCGCGCCTACGACCTGCTGCGGATGTTCGGCCGCGAGGGCCACCCCACCCCGCTGGGCCAGGCGTTCGCCGAGTACGGCCGGATCGAGAAGACCTTCCACCTCTTCGACCTGGTCGACCCGGTCGACGACACCTACCGGCGCCGGATGAACCGCCAGCTCACCGTGCAGGAGTCCCGCCACACCCTGGCCCGCGCGATCTGCCACGGCAGGCGCGGCCACATCCAGCAGGCGTACAAGGACGGCCAAGAGGACCAGCTGGCCAGCCTCGGACTCGTCCTCAACGCCGTGGTGCTGTGGAACACCCGCTACCTCGACGCCGCCGTCGAAACACTGCGGGCACTGCCCGCCGAGCAGCGCGAGCACGACGTCCTGGACGAGGACGTCGCCCGCCTCTCCCCGCTCAAGGCCGGGCATCTGAACGTCCTGGGACGCTACGCCTTCACCCCCTCTCAGCCCGAGGGCGCCCTGCGTCCATTGCGCGATCCGGACGCGGTGGACGACGACACCGATCCCGGCGACCAGTAGCCCCCGGGCACGACCGAGAGGAGAGCGGCGTTGAAGTACGCCGCATGGTTACCAGCTGGCCGCCCTTGGCGGGTTCGGTGCTGCGCTGCCGCCCGCCCAGACCTTTGACGCTCTGGGCGGGCGGCAGCGCGGGTGACGACTTCTGCACGGTCTGGTGCCCGGTCGGTGTTGACAGCCGGTCCCGGGCGCGAGTCCTGCCTTGATGGCCTACAGGCCCGGCAGCGCCGGGGCGGTGTCGGTGGCGGCGATGGTCGTATCGATCCAGGTCCTGAACTTGGCGACATCCGTGTAGACGCCGGGGAGGTCGGCCCTGGCGCAGCCGATCCCCCAGGAGATGACTCCGACCAGGGTGTTGCCCTGGAGGAGCGGGCCGCCGCTGTCCCCCTGGCAGGCGTCCACGCTCCCCTGAGGGGCTGCAGCGCAGAGCATCTGGTCGGTCACGGCGTATTCTTTGTAGGCTTTCTTGCAGGTGGTGTGGTCCACGACGGTGACCTGCGCGTACTGCAACTGTGCGGAGGCCTTTGTGGCGTTTTCCCCGGTGTATCCCCAGCCCGCGATGTCCGCGACCGTCCCTGTGGGAGCTGTGGCGCCGGCGGCAGGCAGGTCTGCCGAACGAAGCCCGCTCACTGCACCGTTCAGCTTGATCAGAGCGATGTCGAAGTCAAGGTTCGGGTCGTCATACATCGGGGCCTTCACGATCTTCGAGGCGCTAAATGTCCGGCCGCCGTGGGTGCGGGAGGACGACCCGGCGTAGATCTTCAGGTTGGCGGCTCTGCGGCCCTCGACACAGTGGGCTGAGGTCACTGCCCAGCCGGGTTTGATCAGGGTCGCGCCACAGAAGTGCTGGTTGTTGATCCGCAGGCTCAGCATGAACGGGAATTCCCCGATGCTGGCGTGCTTGCCCCCGACGATGGCGTGCGCCCCGGGCGCTGTCGCGAAGGTCAGCAACAAGGCCGAGGAGAGGGTGAGGCCTGCGGAACGGATCCCCCGCCACTTGGCGCCCTGGGTAATCTTGTGATTCCTCAGTGTCATGAGGTGATCATGGGCATTCGATCCTTCGCCACCGAGGGAATTTGCCGGATCTCAACCCC
This sequence comes from Kitasatospora sp. NPDC023385, assembly GCF_055664045.1. NCBI lineage: Bacteria > Bacillati > Actinomycetota > Actinomycetes > Kitasatosporales > Streptomycetaceae > Kitasatospora > Kitasatospora sp. NPDC023385. Next base: position 9,325 of record NZ_JBVOOL010000025.1, read on the forward strand.
GGCGGCCTCTCACAAATGATCAGATGTGCGAGTTCTGAGAGAGACCCGAACCGTGTCCGATTCACCCCGATCTGCTCTCGCAGAAAACCTCTCAGAACTCCGCACTTCTGCGAAGCACTTCTGAGAGACTTCTGCCATGGACCTGACGCCCGATCGGGCAGCATCTGCGGTGGAACGACACGAATGCCCGAAGTGCGAGGCGCCACCCGGCAGCCCGTGCCGGACTCTCGGCGGGAAGACCGCCTCGAAGTACCACACGCCGCGATTCATCCTCGTGCCCGCGCTGCGCGAGGACCTCGAAGTCCTCATCCCCGCCGACCGCGGTCCGGGCCGGACCTGGCAGCCGGGCCCGGCGCTCGCCGTCGTCCCCGAGCCCGCCGCGGGGAGCCGGCCCGTGCGGATCGGGTACGCCCGTACGTCCATGGTCAGCCAGGAGCTGGCCAGCCAGATCGAGGCCCTGGAGGTGGCGGGCTGCACGAAGATCTTCCGGGAGAAGATCAGCACCCGCGTCAAGCACCGCCCCGAGATGGCCGCCGCGCTCAAGCTCGCCACCGAGTTCAAGGAGGCGGCCCCCGACCAGGTGGTCATCCTGACCGTCCACGAGATGAAGCGCCTGGCCCGCAACGCCGCCGAGCTGATGCAGCTCTCCGCCGACCTGGAGTCCACCGGCATCCTGCTCGAACTCCTCACCGGCCCGCTCACCGGCATCTACGACCCCAGCGGCATGGGCTCGATGCTGTTCGCCGTGCTCGCCGTCGCCGCCCAGCTCGACCGCAACTACATCCGGGAGAAGACCCTGGAGGGCCAACAGAGCGCCGCCCGCAAGGGCAACCACGGCGGTCGGCCGAAGGTCATCGACGACGACATGCTGACCTTCGCCGTCGCGCTCAAGGCCAAGGGCACCCCGGTCCCCGACATCGCCAAGAAGCTCGTCATCAAGACCGGCAAGAACACCGGGAAGAACCCGTCGGTCGCGTCCCTGTACCGGGCGCTCGCCGACGCCGAGGAAGCCGCCACCACCGCGCTGGACGACGACCTACCGCTGCGACCCCGCCCCGCCCTCATCCGCCAGGCCGACGAACCGCTCACCCCCGAGGAACTCGACCTGCGCCGGCGCCTGGTCGCCCAGCGCACCGACCTCACCGCCGCCGACCGCCAGGAAGAGGTCCGCCCGCGATCCCCGATACGACCCGGCATGCATCACCACAATTCAGACCATACGCTGACAAGCGGCCGTGCATGGCCGGGTAATCCATGAGCGTGTTCGCCGTCACCGGATGGAGAGCCGCCAGAGCGTTATCGCCAGCCGTAACAGCTGTGGAAGGGAACACGCCATGACGGCGCCCGCATCATCACTGCAGTACGACACGTTGTGCCTCCGCCGAGCGGGCCTTACCCGCGACTTGCCGCCCGGCAAGGAAGACCTCCAGTGGGTCTCCAACACCGCCACGCTGATCTACGGTGAGCGCGACGCGGTAGTGGTCGACACGTTCCTCACCATCGAACAGAACCAGGAACTCGTCGACTGGGTGAAATCCCACAACCGCAACCTGGCCTACATCTACATCACCCACGGCCATGGCGACCACGCCTTCGGCGTCAAGCAGCTCCTCGAAGCCTTCCCCCAGGCCAAGGCGGTCTCCACCGCCGCAGTCGTGGCCAAGGCGACCTTCGAGGGCAGCCCGCCGTTCCTCGACACCTTCTGGACCTCACGCTTTCCGGGACAGGTCCCGCTGCCGCAGGTCTTCCCGGAGGTCCTGGACGGCGACACGTTCACCCTCGAAGGGCATCCGCTGCGGGCGGTCGAGACCGGCTTCACCGACTGCGAGGGCAGCACCGCGCTGTGGGTGCCGGACCTGCGGCTCGTCGTGGCCGGCGATGTCGCCTACAACGGCATCCACCAGTACATGGGCGAGACCACCACCGCGTCACGCGAGGAGTGGATGCGCGCCACCGACACGCTCGCCGCACTCGACCCCGCCTTCGTCGTCGCCGGCCACAAGAACCCTGACCTACCCGACGACCCGAAGATCCTGGCCGAGACCAAGAAGTTCCTGGCGGACTTCAACCGGCTCGACGCCGAAACCCAGACCGCGGCCGAACTGTACGAGGCGATGCTCGCGCTGTACCCGAACCGAGCGAACCCGGGCTCGCTCTGGGGCGGAGCGAAGAAGGCTAAGAACCTCTAGCGAAGCGGGTTCGGTCATTTGGGGGTAGCGCCGAGGTACGCCCAGAAGCCGCCAGATCTTGATAGCGCAAAGCCGCAGATCAATCACTCGTTGCTGTAAAGCGAATAGAGGCCACGGGTAGAGATCCAGCGACTACATACCCGGTCAGAGGCCCTGAGAGAACAGGCCCCCGGGGTTCAGCCGAGATACGGGGACCGACCCCGAGGCTGCGCCGTACCGCGGTCGCCGTCTGCGGGGCGGGCTGCTGGGGAGTCTCCTCGGCAGCCCGCTCTGCGGCTGTCCGGCCACGGACGGCGCGCGCCGCCTCGTCGTCGTCCAGGAGGGCCGGTCCGTGCCCGAGCGGGCGGCGCATTGTGCTCACCGCCGAAGTCTCGCGGCCGGGTTAGGCGGCTGCGTCGGTGGCTGTCAGCGCCCGAGATCAGACACAGAGTCGGCAAGGGGGGTGGGGCGGTCCGCCTCGGAGACTCCCAGACCAGCGATTCCGGCGAAAATGTTCATGGTCGGCTTCATGACGAACCTGGCGACCTGCGCGTTGAGCTTGGCCCTGTCCGTCTTCGGGACGTACGAGCCAACAGCAGCCTTCAAGGCATCCGCCTTCGGCATGACCACGTCCGGTACGAGTTTGTCCCCGGTGGCAAGGCGGCTGAAGCTGAACAGGCCCTGCGAGGGGCCTGGCGTCGTGATGGTGTCGAGGGCGGGCTGCTCAGCGGCCAGGGCGGGCGTAGACACAGCCAGGGCAGCAGTAGCGGCGACAAGGGCTGTGGTCACAATGCGCTTGATCATGTCTTTGGCACTTCCCTCATGATCATTCCTTAGCGCTAACGGCTGTACTGCTACTACTCAAGACCGTTCCCCCGGCCCTGGGCCACAGCCCGGGGCCCGCCGGCCCTCGGCCGAGCTTTCGGCGCTGTCCTGGGTCGCCCGTACCGCCTTCGACCAGCAGGCCGCCTCCAGCACCGGGTTCGCCCTCCCGGTGCAGGCCGCGGTGGCCCCGGGCGGCGGTCGCGCGCTACGGGGCGATCGGCGCTGCCGGGTCGCGCCCGAAGAACGCGGCCAGCCGGTCGTACGGCGGGGCGTCCTCGGGCGCGGCGACGGCCGGGCCGAAGGCGTGGCGGTCCTTCTCAGCGCCGCGGTACTCGGGCTTGAGCGCGCCCTCGGCCCAGGCCAGGGCGGCGAGCGCGACCCCGTGATCGAGGCCCTCGGTGGGCTGGCCGGTGGCTCGGGCCAAGTCCCATCCGTGGACGGCGAATTCGGCGGTCTGCTGGTCCACGGGGAAGCGGGCCGGCAGGGTGCCGACGCCGGGCAGTTCCAGCGTCCCGGTGAGGTCGCCGGCCGCACGCCAGGCGTCGGCCAGCTCCTCGGCCCCGGCCTCGAAGGCGTGCAGCCAGTCCTCCTCCACCCGCTCGAAGGGCTGTGACCAGTCGGGCTGGCCGCCCCGCGCCCGCACCGTGAACTGCCGCAGGTCGTACAGCAGATGGCTGATCAGGTCGCCGACGTCCCAGGAGCGGCAGGGCGTCGGGTGGCCGGCCAGCTCGACGCCGGTGCCGTCGATCAGCCCGGCGGTCTGCGCCAGCGCCCGGGCGAGCAGCTCGATCGGGTCTTCCGCTGTGGTCATGGCACACCTCTCGGTCGGGAGCCCGGTCGGGAAGCCCGGTCAGGGAGCCCGCTCCGGGGGCACGGGTCGTGCCGGGCGATCGTAAGCGCGAGCGCTGACGACCACCCGGCACGACACCGCACCGGTTCCGGCCGGGTGTCAGGCCGCGAAGCCGCCGTCCACCGCCAGCTCCGCGCCCGTGACGTACCGGCCGTCGTCGCCCACCAGGTAGGCGACGGCGCCCGCGATCTCCGCGCCGGTGCCGAAGCGGCCGAGCGCGGTGAGCCCGCTCTGGAACTCGCCGGCCTCGCCGTCCGCCGGGTTCATCTCGGTGTCGGTCGGACCGGGGTGGATCAGGTTCGCGGTGATCCCGCGCGGGCCGAGCTCCCGGGCCAGCGCCTTGGTCAGCCCGGTCATCGCGGCCTTGCTGGTCGCGTACAGGGTGGCGCCGGGGAAGGCGACCCGCTGGGCGACGCAGCTGCCGATGGTGACGATCCGCCCGCCGTCGGCCAGGTGCGCGGAGGCCGCCTGGGCGTACAGGAAGGGTGCCCGGACGTTCACCTCCAGCACCCGGTCGATGTCGGCCGACGCCAAGTCGCCGATCGGGCCGAGCGCGCCGACACCGGCGTTGTTCACCAGGATGTCCAGCCGCCCGAACCGCTCGGCGACCTCCGCGACCACGGCCCGCACGGCCTGCGGGTCGGCGCTGTCCGCCCGGACGGCCCAGCCGCTCCGCCCCATCGCGGTGATCTTCCCGGCGACCTCCTCCGCGCGTTCCGCGCTGCCCTGGTAGGTCAGGACCACATCGGCTCCGTCCTCGGCGAGCCGCAGCGCGATCGCCGCCCCGATCCCCCGGCTGCCGCCGGTCACCAGGGCCACCTTGCCGTCGAGCACTGCCACACCGTTCATCGTCATATCTCCAGAACTCCTTGTTCCGATCTCGGACATGACTCGATCCTGGGCCAGGGCGCTGCAAACCTCCGGCGGCATTCGGACATCGAGTTCAACGTTCAACTATGCCTCGATGCGCTCCCGCACTCCGGCGTGCACGCCGCCTACCGGTCGCACGAACCGGCCGCCCGCAACGCCGCCGGGCACCGTGCCTCCGCACCTCCGCGCTCCCGCAGCCGGAGCCCGCTCCGACCGGTCCCGGAACGCAATGAGCCGAGCGGCCGCCCCCACGGGAGGGGCGGCCGCTCGGCCGGGCGGCGAGGCTCCGTCGGAGGCTGGGTCGGGCGCTCCGCCGGAGGCGCGCTCGTGGGCTCCGTCAGACGGTTGCGGGCCGTCGAACGGTCAGAGCCCGTCAGGCAGTCAGCCCGTCAGAACGTCAGGACGTCAGAACGTCAGAACGTCAGACGGTCAGGGTCTGGCCCGGGAAGATCAGGTCCGGGTTGCCGCCGATGGTGCGGGCGTTCTTGCCGTACAGGGTGTCGGTGTCGGTGCCGAACTTGGCCGCGATCTCGCTCAGGGTGTCACCGCTCTTGACGGTGTAGCTGCCGGCGGCGGTGCCCTGCGGCGCGACCGGTGCGGCGGCCGCGATCGGCGCAGCCTGCGCCGGCTTGGCGACGGGCTTCGCCGCCTTCGTGGCCGGCGCGGCGGCCGGCTTGGCGACGGGCTTCGCCGGCTTGGCGACGGGCTTGGCAGGCTTGGCGGCGGGCTTCGCCGCGGGCTTGTCCGCCGGGGCGTCCGAACCCGCCGAGGTGTCGACGGCGGCCGGGGCGCCGCCCTTGTTCAGGCCCGCCTTCTGCGAGCAGACCGGCCAGGCGCCGGGGCCCTGCGAGGCGAGGACCTTCTCGGCGACCGTGATCTGCTGCTCCTTGGTCGCCTGGTTGGCCTGGGGGGCGTACGCGGTGCCGCCGTACGCCTTCCAGGTGCCGGGGGTGAACTGCAGTCCGCCGTGGAAGCCGTTGCCAGTGCTGATGCTCCAGTTGCCGCCGCTTTCGCACTGGGCGACGGAGTCCCAGGTCGAGCCGGGAGCGGCGGAGGCCGAGGTGGCCGTGACGAGGCCGGCCACCGGCAGGGCCGCGATGGCGGCGCCCGTCACCACGGCCAGCCGGACGCGGTTGCGCTTGGTGGAGGTGGCGGAGGTGGTGGCAGCGGCGGTCTCGTGACGGGAATTCATACGGGTCCTCTCGACAAGCCCCGGGCGGGCAGGCGGAACCAGGCCCGGGACATGGGCCGGTCGGCTCCGCTCACCGCACTCGTCGGGCGGCCGGACACGCGTCGGACGTGCCGTGCCGCCCCGGTCACCTCCGCGCGCCGACGGCCCGGTTCGAGCGGGTCTTGTCGGCGGGCACCGCCCTCGCGCCGTGGGTCAGTCGGCGGGCGGTGCGTCGGGGTGAACCCGGGTGGCGCTCGTTGCGCCGCCAACGAAGCTATGGGCATCCCCTGGGCGCGGCAAGCAATTCTTGGACGTCGCAGGTCAGTTGACTGTTACCGGCGGTATCGATCAAGAACCGGCGCCCGGTTCGACCGGGTTTGACCGCATTTCCAAGATCGAACGGTCAGTTTCCGTGCCCGCGCTCACACCTGTCCATTTGCGACACCCGCCACACCATCGACGCACTGCGACCGCGACCTGACGGACCGTCACCACGAGAGCCGGAGTTCCCGACTCCGCATGGCCGCCGAGTGGCGTCCACCACACCCGACACGTTCTGTCATCAAACGGACACGCTCAGCCCCGGCCGTCGAGCTCCGCGTCCCGCGCCAGCAACGCCGCCTGGACCCGGTTCTCGCAGCCCAGCTTGGCCAGGATCCGGCTCACGTAGGTCTTCACCGTCGCCTCGCTCATGTGGATCCGCGCCCCCGCGTCGGCGTTGGACAGCCCCTCACCGAGCAGCGCCAGCACCTCCAGCTCGCGCTCGGTGAGCACCTCCAGCCGGCGCCGGGCCGCTGCCCCGCGGGCGGCCAGCGAGCCGCCGCGCCCGGCGGCCAGGGAGTCGACGATGTGCCGGGTGGCGGCCGGGGAGAGGAAGGCGTTCCCGCCGGCCGCCGCCCGGACGGCCTGGATCAGCTCGTTCGGCGCGGTGTCCTTGAGCAGGAAGCCGGCGCCGCCCTCGGTCACGGCGCGCAGGACGTTCTCGCGCTCCCCGAAGGTGGTGAGGATCAGCGCCCGCGCGCCGGGGGCGACCCTCGCCAGCTCCCCGAGCGCCGTCAGCCCGTCCATCACCGGCATCTGGATGTCCAGCAGCACCACGTCGACCCGGTGCGAGCGGGCCAGCTCCAGCGCCTCCCGGCCGTCGGCGGCCTCCGCGACCACCTCGATGTCGTCGGCGGAGCCGAGGATCATCCTGATCCCGGCCCGGATCAGCGGCTCGTCGTCGGCGACGAGGACTCGGATCACGCTGGTCATTCCCCTCGAACGGTGCTTCGGCTGCGGCACCATCCTCACATCCGCGCCGCCCCTCCCGGACCCCGGCCGTGCTGCTCCCCCGGCTCTCTCCCCCTCGCCCCGCGGTCAGCCCGTGGCGACGTACTGCTGCTTGTCCATCAACACCCCGTCCCGGAAGCAGAACCGGGCCACGTGGTCCTCGTTCCAGCCGTCCGCGCGCGTGCCGACCAGGGAGTACCAGCGGCACTGCGCGCCCTCCGGCGGGGTCGGACCGGTGCGCTCGTACTCGTCGGTGAAGAAGTGGTTGCCCGGCGGCAGATCGCGCAGCACCTCGGCCTCCGCGGTGCCGACCTGGACCCGGTCGTACAGCGGCTTGCGCACCGTCGCGTCGCGGTTGCCGTCGACGAACGCCACGATGCCCCAGACCACCAGCCCCAGCAGGGTCAGCCCGACCGCCACCACCCCGACCGCGCAGCCGAGCGCCGGGCTGCGCCGACCGGCCTCCGCCGGGTCGGCCGGCGGCAGGCCCTCGAACACCCAGTCGTCGGCCCCGGCGTCGACCCCGGCGGCGGCCGCGGCGCCCTCCCCGGCGCCCTCCGCCCCCTCGTACGGCAGGACGGCGGCCAGCCGGAAGCCCTGCTCCGGTGTCGCCCCGGCGTGCACCATGCCGCCGACCAGCCGGGCGCGCTCCCGCAGCCCGGTCAGCCCCTGGCCGCCGCTGACGGCCGTCCCCGCGCCGGCGCGCACGCCCACGAGCTCCGGCGCACGCGCGTTGGTGACCTCCACCACCAGCGCGTCGGGCTCGTACCGGAGCGCGACACCGATCGGCGCGCCGGGGGCGTGCTTGTGCGCGTTGGTGAGCGCCTCCTGCACGATCCGGTACGCCGCGTGGTCGACGGCGGCCGGCAGCGGCCGCCGCTCGCCCTCCCGGGTGAGCCCGACCTGCGCCCCGGCCGCCCGGGAGGACTCCACCAGCTCCTCGACCCCGTCCGCGCCGCCCCGGGCGGGCCCCGCGGACGACGCCGCGCCCGGCGCGGTCGGCACCGCCGTCGACTCGTCGTGCAGCACCCCGACCACCTCGCGAAGCTCGCGCATCGCCGCGACCGCCGCCTGCCGCAGCACCCCGACCGCCTCCCGCTGCCGGTCGGTGAGCGTCCGGTCCACCTCCAGCGCGCCCGAGTGCACGGAGATCAGCGCCAGCTGGTGGCCCAGGCTGTCGTGCATGTCCTGGGCGATCCGGTGCCGCTCGCGCAGCCGCGCCTGGCGCACCACCATGACCCGCTCGCGCAGCAGTTGGTCGTTGCGCTCGCGCAGCGCGTCCAGCAGGGCGCGCCGCTGCGCGCGGTAGCGGCCGTAGAGCGCGGGCAGCACCGCGAGCACCAGGAACCCGCCGAGCGACAGGCCGAGGAGCAGCTTGGGCGAGAACGAGGCGGCGTCCTTCGCCACCCCCGTCACGGTGAACAGCACCCAGCCCGCCGCGAAGGTGCCGACCAGCGTCCAGACCCGGCGGATCCGCGCCCCGGCCGCCCAGCCCGCGCAGACCATCAGCAGCACCGGCCCCATCGACCAGCCCGTGGCGGCCGCGGCGACCAGCAGCACGGTGGCCGGGAGCCCGCGGCGCAGTACCCAGAGCACCGCGACGCCCAGGCCGAAGGGCACCGCCAGGCCGGAGTCGGCGACCAGCTCCCCCAGCGCGGCGAGCCCGCCCATCAGCAGGGCGAGCGCGGCCTCGCCCACCACCCGCCGGGGCCGCCAGGGCCCGGGCAGCGCCGTCCGTACCGCCGTCTTCCAGGCCCGCGCGATCGCATCCACCGGTCGAGGCTAACCGGCCGCCCGACGCCCGCGCCGTCCCCCTTCGTCGCCGCCCGCGCCGACGAAAGTCGCCTGCCCGCCACGGCGCCGGATGCCGTGCGCGCCCGGCGCCGGCTCATCCGAAGGCGGTCAGCAGCAGCGCCACGTCGTCCACCCGGTGGGTCGAGCCGACCTCCCGCAGCAGCCGCTCGGCCGCCTCGTCCAGGTCCTCCCCCGCCGCGCCCCGGGCCATGGCGGCCCGCAGCCGGTCCACGCCCTGGTCGATCGCCACCGACGGATCCTCGACCAGCCCGTCCGTGTAGAGGGCGAGCACCGCGCCCGGCCGCAGCCGCAGGTCGCTGACCGGGTAGGCGGCCCGCTCGTCGACCCCGAGCAGCGGCCCGCCCGCCACCTCCAGCACCTCGGCCCGGCCGCCCGGGTGGCGCAGCACCGGCGGCAGGTGCCCGGCGCGGGCGATCCGGACGGCGCCGTCGGCGGGGGTGAGCCGGACGAGGCAGCAGCTGGCGAGCAGGCCGAGGTCGAGGTCGAGCAGCAGCCGGTTGGTGCGGGCGAGCACCTGGTCGGGCGGTTCGCCGCCGGTGGCGAAGGCGCGGACGGCGCTGCGCAGCTGGCCCATCGCGGCGGCGGCGGCCACGCTGTGGCCCTCGACGTCGCCGATCACCAGGGTGACGTCCTCGTCGGTGACGATCGCGTCGTACCAGTCGCCGCCGATCTCCATCCCCTGGGTGCCGGGCAGGTAGCGGGCGGTGATCCGGATGCCGGGCACCTCGGGGAGGCGGTGCGGCAGCAGCCCCTGCTGCAGTCCGCGGGCCAGCGTGAACTCGGCGTCGTACAGCCGGGCGCGCTCCACGGCCTGGGCGATGAAGCCGCCCAGGGCGGTCAGCAGGCCGCGCTCCTCGATGGTGAACGGGCGCGGCCGGTCGAAGCCGAGGATGCAGCTGCCGACCGGGCGGCCGGAGGCGATCAGCGGCAGGAAGGCCCAGGCGCCCATCCCGTCGAGGGCCAGGCCGGGGTAGGCGGCGGCGAGTTCGCGCACCGACTCGAAGAAGATCGGGGTGCCGGTGCTGAGCGCTTCCGCGCCGGGGAGGCGGGCGTCGATCGGGGTGCCCTCGAAGCCGTCCAGGAAGCCGTCCGGGTAGCCGGCCTGCGAGAGCAGGTGCAGGTGCTGGTCGCGCACGGCGTAGATGGCGAGCTCCTGGCCGCCGAAGGCCGGCAGGATCTCGTCGGCCACCGCCCGGCAGACGTCGCGCACGGTGACCGCCTCGGTGAGCGCGCTGGCGAGCTGGAGCAGGTGGTGGGTGCCGCCGACGCCGGTGCGGGCGGCGGCGGGCGAGGGCGGCGGCGCGGCGGCCGACGGCTCGGCGGCGTCGGGCGGGGACTCGGCGGCGACCACCCGGCCGGTGACGCCGTGCGCGTCGGGGTAGAGCGAGAAGGCGAGCCAGCCGTCGGGCGGGCGGGCGGCGAGGAAGACGGTGGGCCGCTGGGAGAGCAGGGCGGCGCGGTAGCGGTTCTCGTAGAAGGGATCGGCGAGCCAGGGCAGCACGTCCCAGGGGTGGTGGCCGACCAGGTCCTCGCGGCGGGCTCGGAGCAGCGGCTCGATGGCGCGGTTGGCGTAGTCGATCCGGCCCTCCGGGTCGAGCGAGAACACGCCTTCGCGCAGCCGGTCGACGGCGGCCGCGGCGGCGGTCAGGCTCCGGGCGTCCAGCACGGCGCCGACCAGGTGGGTCCGGCCGTCGGAGATCGCGGCGGGCACCCGCGCCCACAGCTCGACGGGGTGCGGCCGGCCGTCCGGTCCGAGCACCCGGACGCGGGCGGCCAGCACCTCGCCGTGCTCCAGGGCGGTGCGGGCGGCGGCCCGGAAGGCCGGCAGGTCGCCGGGGGCGACCCGGGCGTTCAGGGCGGCCACCGTGCCGTCGAACTCGCCCGGCCCGAAGCCGAAGATCTCCCGGAACCGGGCGTCGGCGGCGAGCGCGCCGGTGGCCACGTTCCAGTCGAACAGCCCGACCCGGGTGGTCGGCACCGACGGCGGCGGCAGTTCGACCACGGCCTCGTCCCCGTCCGAGTCCACCGACTGCCCGGACGACGCCTCCAACGCGGCCAGCTCCTCGCCCAGTGCGTCCGCGACGGCGGCGAGCTGCGGGCCCGCAGGCTCCGGCACCCCCTCGTCCGAGGCGGGCCACAGCACGCTCAGCACACCGAACCGCTCGCGGCCGTGCGCCACCGGCACGCAGGCGGAGGCGAAGTCGTACGGCAGGCCGACGGCGAGCTGCGGGAAGCGCCGCATGGTGTCCTCGGTGTCCGAGAGCAGGACGCCGTGGCCGCTGCGGAAACAGACTGCGACCGGCAGCGGCCCGGCCGCCGCGATCCGCCGGAACGGGCTCATCACGGACATCGGCACCCCGGCGATCGTCCGGAGCACCAGCGACCGGCGGTCCGGCGAGCGCAGGTACACCATCGCGCCGTACGCCCCGGTGGCGGCGAGCGCCCGGGGCACGGCCTCCGCGAGCAGTTCGTCCGGCCGGGGATCCGGCCGGGCCGTCTCGCGGACGGACGGGAGGGCCGCCCAGCCCGCCTCCGCGTCGGAACCGGGCTCCGGCGGCCGGTCCGGCCCGGACCGCGCCCCGGGGGCCCCACCGGTCGCATGCGGATGGCGCATGCTCTTTTGCTACGCCGGGCCCGGAACGGTGTCAAGGCGGGGCCGCCCGGCCCCGGCTGCCGGGCCGCCCCGCTTGGACCTCCTCCACGCGGGCCACGACGACATCCCGCACCCCGCCCCGCACGCCCGCCCACCCGTCCTCCCCGCTGCACCGACCCCCGCCGCCCACGGCAGGATGGCCCGATGCGGATCACACCGATCTCCCCCGACAACCTGGCCGAGCTGCTCGCCGACCGCGTCACCGCCCTGCCCTGCTCCGACGGGCGCCGCCTGCGGGTGGCCGTGGACGGCGCCGCGGCCGCCCGCCCCGACGCGCTCGCCGACGCCCTGGTGGAGCCCCTGCGGCTGCGCGGCCGCCCGACCCTGCGGGTGTCGGCGGCGGACTTCCTGCGCCCGGCCTCGGTCCGGCTGGAGTACGGCCGCCACGACCCGGACGCCTTCCACGACCTCTGGCTGGACGACGGGGCCCTGCTGCGGGAGGTCCTCGACCCGCTGGAACCGGGCGGCACCGGCCGGGTCCTGCCGTCCCTGCGCGACCCGGCGACCGACCGCTCGACCCGCGCCCCGTACACCCGGCTCCCGCCCGGCGGCGTCCTACTGCTGGACGGCACCTTCCTCCTCGGCCGCTGGCTGCCCCTCGACCTGACCGTCCACCTCGCCCTCACCCCGGCCGCGCTCGCCCGCCGCACCCCCGCCGACGAGCACTGGACCCTCCCCGCCTTCGCCCGCTACGAAGCGGAGACCGGCCCCGGCGGACTCGCCGACCTCACCGTCCGCATGGACGACCCCCGCCACCCCGCCCTGGTCGAACAGCTCTGACCGGGCGCCTCACCGCCCCGGCGGACGTCCTGCGCCGCCCCGGGACGGGCGGAGGGTGCCGCCCGCCGGGGCCGGGCCGCGTTGGCAGTACGGGCACCAGTAGGCCACCCGGTCCTGCGGGGGCGTGCCTGCCCTGACGAGCGGTCAGGACGAGGGTGCCGCAGCGGGGGCAGGGGCGCCCGGCGCGGCCGTAGACCCAGTGCTGGCGGCCGCGCCGGGTGTCGCCGGTGGTGATGTGGCCGGGGCGCAGCTTGTTGGCGTCCAGCAGGTGCCGGGCGCGGTCCACCAGGCGTTCGGGGCGCGGGAGTTCGCCGACCTCAGTCCACGGGGTGACGCCGGCCAGGTAGCAGAGCTCGTTGGCGTACACGTTGCCGATGCCGGCGAGGTTGCGCTGGTCGAGCAGGGCTTCGGCGACGGGCCGGGCGGGGTGGGCGAGCAGGCGGCGGACGGCCTCGGCCGGATCCCAGTCGGGGCCGAGCAGGTCGGGTCCGAGGTGGCCGACGGCGCGCTGCTCGTCGGCGGTGCGCAGCAGTTCGACGACGGGGAGCCGGTAGCCGACGGCGGTGCCGCCCTCGGTGCCGAGGACGGCGCGGATCTGCCAGGCGGGCCCGCCGGCCCAGCGCTCGCCGGGGCGGTACACCTCCCAGCGGCCGTCCATCCTCAGGTGGGTGTGCAGGGTGAGGCCGCCTTCGAGGCGGGTGAGCAGGTGCTTGCCGCGCGGGACGACCTCCAGCACGCGGCGGCCGGCGAGTTCGGCGGTCGCGTGCGCGGGCACCCGCAGGTCGGCGCTGGTCAGCAGCTGCCCGGCGAGGGTGGCGTGCAGCCGGGCCGCCGCGCGGTAGACGGAGTCACCTTCTGGCATGCCTCCATCCTCTCCCGCTCCCCCGCGCGGCGGCCCGGTGACGGGCTCGGACGGCGGGTTACGCCGCGGCCTGGCCCTCGCGGACGACGACCACCGGGCACGGGGCGTGCTCGGTGAGGTGGCGGCTGACCGAGCCGAGCAGGACGCCGGAGAACCCGCCGAGGCCGCGGCTGCCGACGACGAGCAGGGCCGCGCCCTTGGCGGCCTCCAGCAGGGCCGTGGCGGCGTTGCCGGGCATCACGCTCTCGCGGATCGGCACGGCCGGGTCGTCGCCGACCACCCGGGTGACGGTCTCGGAGAGGGTGTTGCCGGCGAGCTCCTCGGGGTTGAAGGTCTCGACGGTCGGTACGGCCTGCCCCGCCCAGCCGTAGAAGGCGGGGTACTCCCAGGCGGCGATCGCGCTGATCGTCCCGCCGACGGCCTTGGCGTAGCCGACGGCCCAGCGCAGCGCCTGCTCGGAGGCGGGCGAGCCGTCCACGCCGACGACGATCCGGGGATTGGCACTCATGCCCTTGCTCCTTCGGTTGCTCCTGCCGGAGGGTGCGGCTGGATGGTGGGGTCGGACGGTGGGCCGGCTGCGGGGCGCGGATCGGCTCCCGCGGATCCTGTCAGCTCAACTTCGGTACACGGCCCACGAGTTCGCCATCCGCTGGGCCTGCCCGGGGGTGAACCGGCTCATGCAGGAGTCGTAGCTGTAGTCCATGTAGTTGTGGATCGGGTCGAGCCCCGGAGCGGGGCAGGTGTCGCGGCCCTCGGAGCAGCCGTAGGAGGGGCTGCGTTCGGCCGGGGTGTCGTCCACGTAGTCGCCCGGGGCCAGGCAGCCGCCCTGGAAGGTGTGGAAGAGGCCGAGCCAGTGGCCGATCTCGTGGGTGGCGGTGTTGCCCTCGTCGTAGTGGGTCGCGGAGCCGCCGGGCAGTGAGGCGTCGAGCACGACCACGCCGTCGTCGGTCGGGTTCGACCGGTAGGCGTTCGGGAACGTCGACCAGCCGAGCAGGGACTGGCCGAGCCGCGCGGTATAGAGGTTGAGGGTGCCCTGGTCGCCCTTGCGCAGGGCGCTCTTCATCGCCTGCTCGGCCGCCGAGCCGGGGGTCAGGCCGGTGTACCAGGAGGCGTTGTCGGTCCGATCGGTGCCGGCCAGCTCGAAGTGGAACTGGGTGGGGGTGTTGCCCGCGCCCTGGCCGCCGTAGCTCGCGTTGAGGTGGTCGATCTGGGCGGCGACGGCGCCGTCGTCCAGGTTCCCGGAGTCCCCGGCGTGGATCACGTGGACGTGGACCGGGACGGTGGTCGGGGCGCCGATCTGCGCGCGGGCGGCGCCGAGTTGGGCGAGCCGGTCGTCGAGGTCGTCCTGCATCGCCCGGGCCCGGGCGGCGCTGACGGCGTTCGGGTCCTTCCCGGCCTGGCTGCCGGCCGGCTTCCGGGCGGCGGCCCCGGCGCTGTCGGCCCCAGCGCTGTCGGCCCCGGCGCCGACCGCACCGCCCTCGCACACCGTCGTCGGAGCGGTGGCAGCGGTCCATTGCGGGGCCGAGGCCGGCGCCGGGGCAGGGGCCGCGAACTGGCTCAGACCGGCGGCGGCCACCAGCGCGGCGGTGCAGGGGAACAGGCGGGGGGCACGCGAGCGCACCCGGACAGTACGGCGCATCTGCGCTCCTGGGGGGATTCGACGTGGTCTCGGCCGCGCCCGGCATGCTCCGGCCGGACCCGCCGGCGCGGCGCCCGGCGCGGACCCGCCGAGACTACGACGCCGTGAAGTCGATCTCCCGCAGGGCGCGCGCGGCGGCCCGGTCGAGTACCACGGCCGACGCACAGTCGGCCGGCAGCCGCCCGGCGCCGAGGATCCGGCGGCGCAGCCGAGTGACGGCGGCCCGGTGCCGGGCGAAGGCGTACCGGGAGACGCCGCGCCCGCGCCGGCGCTGCCCGGCCAGCGCCTCGGCCGGGTCGACGTCGAGCAGCAGCAGGTGCACCCGGCGGCCCTGCCGGGCGGCGGCCCGGGCGAGCCAGGCCCGCACCCAGGGCAGGGTGCCGCAGTCGTGCACCGCGAGCGGGCCGCCGTCCAGCACCGCGCGGCGCAGCCGCCGGTAGTGCGCGAGCCGGGCGAGCGGGCGGTAGAGCGCGTACGGGAGGCGGCCGGGCAGCCGGGCCGCGTACTCCTCGCGCACCAGCTGGGAGTCGATCAGCGGGGCGCGCACGCAACGGCGCATCAGGGTGCTCTTGCCGCTGCCGGGCAGGCCGGAGACGACCAGCAGGTCCCCGGCGGGGTAGCGCAGGGCCGCCGGGCCCGGGCCGCGCAGCTCGTGCAGGACGGGCGGGTCGTGGGCGGGCGGCAGGACGACGCGCTCCCCGGCGGGGCGCGGCGGCGGCACCCGTGGCACCGCCGCCGCCCGTACCGTTCTCGTCCCGCTCACCGGATCTCCCCCCGCCGTTCCTGCTCCGGAGCATGGCGCATTCCCAAGAGCGAGTAAAGGGCGGAGGTCGCAGCGGGTACGGACGGCCCTTGCCGGGCCTGGTCACGCGGCCCCGGTCGTCAGCCGAGCTGCGGGGCGACCCGGGAGGCGATCAGCTCCAGGTGGTCGAGGTCGTCGAGGTCGAGGATCTGCAGGTAGACCCGCTCGCTGCCGACGGCCTGGTACCGGCCGATCCGCTCGGCCACCTCGTCCGGGGTGCCGGCCAGGCCGTTGGCCTTCAGCTCGTCGACCTCGCGGCCGATGGCGGCGGCCCGGCGGGCCACCTCGGCGTCGTCCCGGCCGACGCAGGCGACCAGGGCGTTGGAGTAGACCAGGGCGTCGGCCGGGCGACCGGCCTGCTCGACGGCGGCGCGGACCCGGCCGAACTGGGCCGCGGAGTCGTCCACCGAGGCGAACGGCAGGTTGAACTCGTCGGCGAAGCGGGCGGCCAGGGCCGGGGTGCGCTTCGGGCCGAGGCCGCCGACCAGCACCGGGATGCGGTCCTGGGCGGGCTTGGGCAGCGCGGGCGAGTCGGTCAGCGTGTAGTACCGGCCGGCGAAGTCGAAGGTGTCGCCGAGCTTGGTGTTCCACAGCCCGGTGATGATCGCCAGCTGCTCCTCCAGCCGCCCGAACTTCTCCTGCGGGAAGGGGATGCCGTAGGCGGCGTGCTCGGCCTCGTACCAGCCGGCGCCGAGGCCGAACTCGACCCGGCCGCCGCTCATCGCGTCGACCTGGGCGACCTGGATCGCGGTGACGCCCGGAAGCCGGAAGGTGGCGGCGGTCATCAGGGTGCCGAGGCGGATGGTGCTGGTGTCGCGGGCGAGGCCGGCCAGGGTGATCCAGGCGTCGGTGGGGCCGGGCAGGCCGTCGCCGTCGCCCATCTTCAGGTAGTGGTCGGAGCGGAAGAAGGCGCTGAAGGCGCCGAGCTCCTCGGCGGTGCGGGCGACCTTGAGCAGGGTGTCGTAGCTCGCGCCCTGCTGGGGTTCGGTGAAGATGCGGAGATCCATGCGGACCATTGTGGTGCAGACCACCCGATCGTGAGCGCACGGATCCGGCCGGATCACGGACCGTACCGGCCCGCCGCGGCGGGTGCCGGGGCCGGCGGCCGGGGTGGCCAAGGTCTCAGCACGGAACCGTCACGGCGGTCCGATCCCGCGCCCGGGCTCGCCTACCGTGGACGGATGTTCGCGACCTCCGACGATTCCTTCCGGCGCTCCCCCGACGAGCCGGCCGGCTGCCCGCTGCCCGGCATCGTGGCGGCGTTCACGCCCCGGCTGGCCGAGTTCGCCTTCGAGCCCGGCTTCGTCGCGGCGGTCGACCAGCACGCGGCGATGCTGCGCGAGCTGCTGTACGCGCAGGGGCCGGAGCTCGCGCCCCGGCCCCTGGACCGTGAGGAACTGTCGGACTACGCGCTGGGCTTCCTCGACGCGCTCGCCGAGATCGGCTGGCGGGAACCGGTCGGCTACGACTACGCCGTGCTCCGGCTGACCGCCATCTGCTGGCTGGTGCGCGAGCAGGACCTGCTGGCGGTCTGAGCCCCGCAGCGCCGACGCCCGCGCACCGCCGGCACCCGGCTACAGCGGCCGGTCGCCCGGGCCGCCGGGGTCGATGCCCGGAGCCGGCGGGGTGGCCGGGCCGGTCTGGGTGGTCGGGCGGATCGGCTGATTGGCGAGGGCGTCGGAGCGGCCGGCCTGGTACGAGCTGCCGCGCAGTCGGGCGGTCTCCTGCTCGGCGCTGTCCAGCCACCGCTCCCAGCGCTGGCGCATCGGCATGATCAGGCCGCCGCCGACGCCGACCACCAGCACCCCGGTGATCGTGGCCAGTGCGGCGATCAGCACCGGTCCGGTGATCGCGGTGGCGATCCCGACCTGGCCCAGCGCGGCGATCACGCCGAGCGCGACGATGAAGCCCCACGCCATGGTGGAGACGGTGCGGCCGTACGAGGCGCCGGAGAGGGAGTTCGCGACGATGTCGCGCACGCCGTTGGCGATGGCCATCGCGACCACCACGATCACGACGGCGACGATGGCCCTGGGCAGCCAGGCGACGATGCTGTGGATCATCACGCTGATCGGGTTCGGGCCGAAGACGCCGAACGCCAGCTGCAGCGCCATCAGCAGGACCACGTAGTAGACGACCTTGCAGACGATGCCGGTCATGTCGTACTTCGAGCCGCGCAGGCGCGCGGCCATGCCGGACCGCTCCGCGACCCGTTCCGAGCCGAGCCGGCGCAGCACCCGGTCGAGGATCTTGGCGATCGCCTTCGCCACGAACCAGCCGATGACCAGGATCGCCAGGAAGGCGATGAACTGCGGAATGACCTTCGCGATCTTGGACCAGGCCTGGGTGAAACCCGACCCGAAATCGACGGACAGTGCGAGCTGCTGAGCCACGGAGTCCTCCACTCGGTGACACGGCGCCACGAGCGGGCGCAAGCGGCCCCCCACCCTTCGTGGATAGCAGCCCCCCGTCCGGGCCGCGCGCGCCCGGTCTCCGGGCTGGTCCCCTCGGGTGAACCGCCCTGGCCCGCGGCGTTACAGTGGCGGTCCCGAGGACGGACGGACGTACGGACGGCGGGGCAGGGCGGACGGCGGGGGCAGGCGGAACGGGACGGTGCGGCAGTGAGCGGTACGGCGGCGGACAGAGCGGCGGCGGACAGTGCGGTGGGGCACCGGGCGCTGCACTGGCGGACCCGCCCGGACCAGGCACGGGCCGCCGTCCTGGTGCTGCACGGCGGCGAGGAGCACAACCTCGGCCGGCCCGGCCGCCTCAACCTTCCCCTGCTCCGCATGCACGGCTTCCTGCGGGCCCTCACCAGGGCCACCGCCGACGCCGGTGTCGCCGTCGGCACCGTCCGCTACCGCCACCGCGGCTGGAACGGCCCCCGCGCCGACGCCGCGCAGGACGCGGTCACCGCGCTGGACGAACTCGCCTCGCTGCTCGGGCCGGTGCCGACCGTCCTGATCGGCCACTCGATGGGCGGACGCGCCGCCCTGCGGGCCGGCGGGCACCCGTCCGTGACCGGGCTGGTCGCCCTCGCCCCCTGGTGCCCGGCCGAGGACCCGTGCGAACACCTCTCCGGCCGGGACGTCCTGCTGCTGCACGGCGACCGCGACACCGTCACCGCCCCCGCCGACACCCGGGCCTTCGCCGCCCGCAGCCGCGCCGCCGGCGCCCGCGTCTGCGGCTACACCGTCACCGGCAGCGGCCACGCCATGCTCCAGCGCGTCCCCGACTGGCACCGCGCCACCGCCCGGCTCACCACCGCCCTGCTCGGCCTCCACCCGTTCCCCGTCGAGACCGCCTCCGCCCTCGCCCTCCCCCCGGCCTCCGCCGAGGCCCTCGCCCTTCCGCTCCCCCGCCAACCCCGCCGCGCCGCCGGCCTCGCGACCGGCCTCGCGACCGGCCGCTGAACCGCGAGAGGGCGGACCCCGCCGCCGGCGGCGGCGGGGTCCGCCGCCTGCGGGCTACTGCGTGCTGATCGCCCGCAGGGTGTTCAGGCGGGCCGCCCGCCGGGCCGGCCACAGTGCGGCCAGCACGCCGATCGCGGGGCCGAGCAGCAGGAACAGGCCCAGCCGCGGCCAGGGCAGCACGACCTCCCAGTGCGGGAGCGAGGACCTGCTGAGGCTGCCGCACGTCCAGGCCAGGAAGATCCCCGTGCCGATGCCCAGGACCGCGCCGAACAGCGAGATCACCACCGATTCCAGGCGCACCATCCGCTTGACGCCCTTGCTGTCGAGGCCGATCGCGCGCAGCAGTCCGATCTCCCGGGTCCGCTCGAAGACCGACATGGCCAGGGTGTTGATGACGCCGAAGACGCCGATCACGACGGTCATGCCGAGCAGGCCGTACAACATGGTGAGCATGGTGTCGATCTGGCCGGACTGCGCCTTCGTCAACTGCTGCCGGTTCTGCACCTGGAGGAGCGGGCTGTTGCCGAGGGCGGCGCGGATGTCCTGGTCGAGGCCGCTCGTGTTCCGGTCGGCGGCGGCCTTGACCAGGATGCTGTCGAACTGCCCGCCGTCCGCCTGCGGCAGGACGTCGTCCATGGTGGCCAGCGCGCTGCCGACGGCACGGGTCTGCTGGTAGACGCCGACGACGGTCAGTTCCCTGGTGTCGTGGCCGAGGCCCACCGTGCCCTGGAAGGTGTCGCCCTTCGACAGGCCGACGTCCGCGGCCAGCTTGTCGGAGACCGCGATCCGGCCGGGGCCGATGTCGGCGAGCGAGCCGCTGCTGAACCTCAGGTCGGTGACCGCGGCGAGCCGCTGCGGGTCGGCGCCGGTGAGCGCGGCGTACTTGCCGCGCGCACGCAGGGGCGCGGAGGCGACGGGCGCCGCCGCCGCGACGCCCGGGACGTCGGCGACCTTCGCGCCGAGCACGGGGTCGATGCCGAGGCCGGCGGCGGCGTTGGACACCTTGTAGTCCGCGGTCAGGCCGCCCACTGCCGCCTCCTGGAGGGCGGCCTCCGTCGAACTGCCGGTCACGCTCAGGCCGGTGATCAGGGTGAGCCCGATCATCAGGGCGGAGGCGGTGGCGGCGGTGCGGCGCGGGTTGCGCAGCGCGTTCTCCTTGGCGAGCTTGCCGCTGACGCCGAAGAGCCGGGTGGTGGCCGCCCCCGCGAGCCGGACCAGCGGCCGGGACAGCAGCGGAGCGATCACGATCATGCCGGTCAGGGTGAGCACCGAGCCGAGCGCGGCGGTCTGGAGGTTGCTGTCGGACCCGTTCCTCTGCGTGGAGAGGTAGAGCAGGGCGAGGACACCGACGCCGGTGAGCAGCCCGCCGACGCTGTGGCGGAGCGCCAGGCCGCGCGGGGGCGGCGGCTGGTCGACGGTGGTCAGCGCCTCCACCGGCGCGACCCTCGCGGCCTTGCGGGACGGCAGCCAGGCGGCGAGCACGGTGACGCCGACGCCGACCAGGACGGACCGGGCGAGCGCGTCCGCGGAGATGACCAACGGCCCCGCCGGCAGGCCCGCGCCGCTCGCGTCGAGGACCGGCCGCACGGCGGCCGCGATGCCGATCCCGAGCGCGATCCCGGCCGCGGAGGCGCCGAGCCCGAGCAGCGCGGCCTCGGCGAGGACCGCGCGGACGACCTGCCGGCGCGAGGCCCCCACGGCGCGCAGCAGCGCGGTCTCACGGCTTCGCTGGGCGATCAGCATGGTGAAGGTGTTGGCGATGACGAAGACGCCGACGAACAGCGCGATCCCGGCGAAGCCCAGCAGCATCCGGGTGAGTTCCTTGGTATTGTCGGCGATCCGCGCCGCCTGCTCGTTCGCGAGCTGGGCTCCGCTGGTGACGGTGATGCCGTCGGCGGGCAGCAGCGCGCGGATCCGGTCGGCGAGCGCCTGGTCGTCGGTGCCGGGTGCGGAGCCGACGGCCAACTCGTCGAACCGGCCCGCCTGCAGGAAGAGCCGCTGCGCGGTGCCGGTGTCGAAGAGGGCGAGGCTGCCGCCCGCCGTCACCCGCGGGTCGTCGGTGTCGACGATGCCGACCAGCTTCTTGGTGAGGGTGGGGCCCGTGGTGGCGAAGCGGACGGCGTCACCGACGGCGTAGCCGGCCTTCTCGGCGGTCCGGCGGTCCAGTGCGATCTCGCCGTCGGCGACGGGGCCGCGGCCGGCGCTGACGGGGAAGCGGCTGTCCCGGTCCGTGCCCGGCGTGTCCGGCGAGTAGTTCGTCGCCAGGTTCTGCCAGCTGGTGTCGGCGTTCAGCGGTCGGCCGTCCTTGGCGGCCAGGGTGGCGCTGCCGTTGACGGTGGCGTGGACGGACGTGACGCCGGGCACGGCACGGACCTGGTCGGCGAGCTCACCGGTGAGCGCCGTGGACCGGGTGGCGTCCTCCTCGTCGCGGGAGTTGCGCCGGGACTCGGCCTGGACGGCGACGGCGACGTCCTTGAGGTTCCTCGCGGAGGCGCCGCGAAGGGCCTGGGTGACGGTGTCGCCGAAGACGAGCGTGCCGGTCACGAAGGCGACGCCGAGCATGATCGCGAGGGCGGTCATGGCCAGTCGGGCTTTGTGCGCGAGGACGTTGCGCAGGGCGGTACGCAGCATGGTGGTGCTTCCAACTCCTGGGTGGGTGGTGGGGGTTCGGGCGGGCAGCGGACGGTCGGGTCAGCTGGTGCGGGCCCTGGTGTCGAACTGCCGCATCCGGTCCAGGACCCCCTCGGGGGTCGGTGCGTCCAGCTCGTCGGTGAGCCGGCCGTCGGCGAGGAAGACCACCCGGTCCGCGTAGCCGGCGGCCGTCGGGTCGTGGGTGACCATCACGACGGTCTGGCCCAACTCCCGGACCGAGTACCGCAGGAAGCCCAGGATCTCGGCGCCGGCGCCGGAGTCCAGGTTGCCGGTCGGCTCGTCCGCGAAGACGATCTCCGGCCGGGACGCGAGGGCGCGGGCCACCGCGACCCGCTGCTGCTGGCCGCCGGACAGCTGGGCGGGGCGGTGGTCCAGTCGGCCGGCGAGGCCGACGGTCGACACCACCGTGTCCAGCCACCGCCGGTCGGGCTTTCGGCCCGCGATGTCCATCGGCAGCGTGATGTTCTCCAGCGCCGTCAGGGTGGGGAGCAGGTTGAACGCCTGGAAGACGAACCCGACGCCGTCCCGGCGCAGTCGGGTCAGCTGGCGGTCGTTCAGACCGGACAGTTCGGTGTCGCCGATCCGCGCGGAGCCCGCGGACACCGAGTCGAGCCCCGCCATGCAGTGCATCAGAGTCGACTTGCCGGAGCCCGACGGACCCATGATCGCGGTGAACCGGCCGCGCCCGAACTCCAGCGAGACCGAGTCCAGGGCGACGACCCTGGTCTCGCCCTGGCCGTAGACCTTGCACAGCCCGGTGGCCGTGGCGGCGGCGGGGCCGGTGGCGGAAGGCGCGGGCACGGGGGCGGCTGCCTGCAGTGACATGTCAGCTCCGAAGTGGCGTGGATGAGGTGAGAGGTGTGGTGACTGCCTCTCATCCTCGGCGCGCCGCACCGCCGAACCGTCGGCCTCAGGGCGTGGATGAGCCGTCTGTCGAAGGTCGGGCCCGGCGGCGCGCCTCGTCCTCGGGGCGGACGACCGGCTCTGTCCTTCGGCAGAGCCGGGGCGCCGGGCCACGGCTCAGGACAGCAGCCCCGTCCGGTACGCGAGGACCGCCGCCTGGACCCGGCTGTCCGTACCCGTCTTCACCAGGACGGCGCTGACATGAGTCTTCACCGTGCCCACGCCGATGCCCAGCCGGCGGCCGATCTCCGCGTTGGCGAGGCCCCGGCCCAGCAGTGCGAGGACGTCGCGCTCCCGGCCGGTGAGCGCTGCCAGCCGCGGGTCGGGGACGGTGCCGGAGGGCTGAGCCGGGGGAACGGGGTTGCCGTGGCTGTTGCCGTTGCCGTTGCCGTCGCCGTCGCCGTCGCCGTCGAGCATGCGCTCGATGACGGTGCGGGTGACCTTGGGCGAGAGGACCGCGTCGCCCGCGGCGGCGGCCCGTACCGCGCTGATCAGCTCCTGCGGGCCCTCGTCCTTGAGGAGGAAGCCGGTGGCGCCGGACCGCAGCGCGCGCGTCACGTTCCGCTCGTCGCCGAACGTGGTCAGCATGACGACCTGCGGCCGGGGGCTGAGGGCGAGCAGCCGCTCGATCGTGGCGAGCCCGTCGAGCACGGGCATCCGGATGTCGATCAGGGCCACGTCGGGACGGGTCTCACCGGCCACCCGCACGGCCTCCTCGCCGTTCGGCGCCTCGCCGACCACCTCGATGCCTTCGGCATGGCGCAGGATCAGCCGGACGCCGTGCCGGATCAGCTCCTCGTCGTCGGCGAGCAGGACCCGGATCGGGCGGAGGTCGGAA
Organism: Kitasatospora sp. NPDC023385; assembly: GCF_055664045.1. NCBI lineage: Bacteria > Bacillati > Actinomycetota > Actinomycetes > Kitasatosporales > Streptomycetaceae > Kitasatospora > Kitasatospora sp. NPDC023385. The sequence goes on from NZ_JBVOOL010000025.1 coordinate 32,838, forward strand.
GCGGCGAACGCGGTCATCGGGACTCCCAAGGCGGTGTGCGCGACACCACCGGTACGGTGAAGCGGTCGATCGTGGCCAACGTATCGTCACGGAAGCAGAAGCGGGTGATCCTGAGGTGGTTGGCGTCCTCCTCCGCGCCCGCGGCCGGCGCCGTGGAGTCCTCGAACAGGAACGTCGAGTACAGGCAGTCCGTCACCGAGTCCGAGTGGGGCGGCTCCCGACCGGTCGCCGCCGCCCGAACCGCCGTGCTGTCCCCGTACACGGCCTCCTCCACCCTCGCGCGGGACATCCCGATCCGGGGTGGCTCGTGCGGGCGGGGGCTGGGGTCAGGGAACGCCTGGCCGACCAGCGCGAGCGCGCACACCATCATCACGCCCACGCCCAACAGGCCGAGAAGCCCGCTCAGGGCCATCACGACCCGGCGTTGGACCCCGGCGGGCGAGCGGTCGGACGGCGGCTCGGACCGCGACTCGGACCGCGACTCGGACCGCAGCTCGGACGACGACTCGGACGGCGGCTCGGACGGCGATTCACGCGGCGGGGCGTCCGCGGCGGACAGGCTCGCCCCCGGGTCCGGCCGTGCCGGGATCCGCGCCGTCACCGCGAAGCCGCCGGCCGGCGTCGGGCCCGCCTCCAGGGTGCCGCCGAGCAGCGCCACCCGTTCCCGCAGTCCGACGAGGCCGCGCCCCGACCCCAGGCCGGTCGCCGCCTCCGGGGCCACGGGCGGGAGCCCGTTGCGCACGAGCACGTCCACCCGGTCGTCGGTGTGCGTGACCGCCACGGTGACCCGGGCTCCGGCGGCGTACCGGTGCACGTTGGTCAGCGACTCGCGCACCACCCGGTGCACCGCACGCCGCACCTGGGCCGCGCGGTCGTCCAGGTCGGGCCCGTCCCAGGACAGGTCGACCGGTATCCCGCCGCTGCGCGACTCCGCGGCCAGCGCCTCGACATCGGCGCGGGTACCCGTCGTGTCGGTCAGCGCGTCGGTCCCGGTGTCCCGCCCCAACGGGCCCAGCACGCCCAGCACTTCGCGCAGCTCCCGCATGGCTTCCGCGGCCGCGCGGCGCACCAGGGCCGCCTCGTCACGCAGTTCCGGCGACTCCTTCCGCAGTGCCATCTCCAGGCCGCCCGTGTGCAGCGACACCAGGCTGAGCCGGTGACCGACCAGGTCGTGCATCTCGGCGGCGATCCGGGACCGCTCACGGATCCGGGACTCGCTCTCCGCGAGCCGGCGGGCCGCCTCCGCGGCGGCGGCCCGCTCCCGGAGCGCCCACAGCAGCCGCTCCTCCTGGCCGCCCGAGGCACCGAGCAGCCCCGGCACCATCAGCGTGGTGGCGGCGAGCACGGCACCCAGCGCGCCCCCGAACGAGTGGCCGCCGAGCCCGATGACCGGGGCGAGGGCGGCGCAGGCCGACGTCGCCAGGGCGGTCGGGGCGAGCAGCACGACGCTCCGGCGCCGGCGCCGGCGGACCACCAGGTACTTGGCCGTGGTGTACGCGGTCACGGCGGCCGGCAGCCCGGCGGCGGGCAGCAGACCCACGACCGCGGAGATGCCCAGCAGGCTCGCCGTCGGGAACCGGCGGCGGACGGCGAGCAGGACGAGGGCGACGGCACCGAGGAGGAGCTGGAGCCTGCCGGACGGGCCCCGGCCGCCCAGGATCGCGTGGGTGAGGAGCATCAGCCAGGCGCCGCCCGTCACTTCCGCGAGCGCGCGCCACAGTCCCCGGGTCTGCTCGCCGGGGGCCGTGAACGGATTTCGGAAGGTGGGGGGCATCCGCCCATTGTCGGGGGCGGAGGTGCGGGTCCGCCTACGACCTGGGGATGAGTCCTGCTCTGTCGAAAGCCGGAGGCGAGGACACGGCGGGCCCGGGGGTGACCGGGCCCGGCGCGTCCTACGGGGTCGGGCCTGGCACCGGCTCCGGGGCCGGGCGCGGCGCGGCCTGCGGCGCCGGGACTCGGCCGGCGAGGAGCGCCTGGCCGAGCGCGGTGGGGCGGTGGGTGACGCTCCGGCCGGTGCGGTCCTTGGCGGTGAGGCCGGCGTCGGCGAGGACGGTGGCGTGCTCGCTCGCCGAGGCGGTGGAGATGCCCAGGCGGGCGGCCAACTCCGTCGTGGAGCACGGACCGTGGACGGCGACGGCCTCCAGGGCGGCCGCCCGGGTCTGGCCGAGCAGGGCGGTCAGGGTGCGACCCGGGGTCGGTTCGGGCTCGGCGCGCAAGGGTCCACCGATCCGGGCCGGGTAGAGGAGGACGGGCTGCTGCGCCGGGTCCTCGAAGCGGGCGATGACGGGGCGGCGGGGGCCGAACACGCAGGGCTGGAGCACCGGCCCGCGGCCGTCCAGCCGCAGGTCGTGCCGACAGCCGTTGGCCAACGGGAAGCTGAGCACCGGGCGGCGCCAGGACACCGCCGGGTGCAGCGAGCGGAGCACCCGGTCCGGCTCGGTGATCCGGCGGTGGCGGCCGTGCTCGACGGTGACGATGGTCTCGATCTGCCGCCGGTAGGGGTCGATCGCCCGGGCCTGGTACTCGGCGGTGACGTTGCCGAGCAGCTTCCGGGCCCGGCGGTCCCCCGCCGCCACGCCGCGCGCGAAGGCGCTCAACGGCCGCTCCCCGCCGACCGATCGCAGGTGGTCGCGCAGCGGCTCCTCGGGCGCCTCGGCGGTGGCGCACTCGGTGGCGCCCGGCTCGCGCCGCACGGTGAGGAACTCCGGGATCGCCGAGGCGGTGTAGAGGTCGAAGAGCAGCGCGGTGTGCGGGTTCCAGGAGGCGCGCAGGTGGTCCCGCCACGCCTGGAAGCGCGGGTCGCGCTGCCCGTTCACCAAGGTGTGCACGCTGAGAGACAGCTCCATCGACATGTCCGGATGCTCCGCCACCCGGATCCGCTCCAGGTCGTCCGTACCGAAGAGAATTCGCAGCACGATCGCGATCGTCACCCGAAACCGGCACCGCCGCAAGACTGTTCGGCCAGAGCCGAATCCCTTGCGGACCGCCCGGCGCCGGGGCAGGCCCGCGCTCCCGGACCGGGCACCCGGACCAAGCACCCGGCGGGGAGCCGACCCGGGGCTCCGCTCCGCGCGCGAACCACCCGGGACCGCTCCCCGCTCCCCCCGTGCGGGTGGTTTGGCCGTCCGCCCCGCCGAGGGGATTCGTCGGTGGACGGATGATCCGTCCTGGGGCCGTGTCGGGCGGCTCCGGGAAGGACGGGTACCGAACGATGAGCACGACGCGACGTACGGTGCTGGGCGCGGCACTGGCCGCCCCGCTGCTGGGGCAGTTCACCGCCACGGCGGCCGGCGCCGATGACGCCGGCACCGGCCGGGCCGGGCGGCTGGGCACGCTCTCCGAGGCCTGGGTGGAGGTGCGCTGGACGCCGGAGGCGCAGGCCCAACTGGACCGGGTCCAGGCGGTGGTGGAGGCCGTCGCCCCCGCCCGGCTGGTGCAGGACGAGCGGGGCGCGGCGGTACGGCTCCCGGTGCGCTCGGCCGAGGGCGACCCCTCCCTGGCCGACCTGCCGAAGGCGCACGGCGACGGGGCGCTGGACGGCGGGGTCACCCTTCGCACCTCCGAAGGCACCTTCCGGGTGGTCAACCTGGCGGGCGCGCTCCAGGACGGCCTGGCCTCCGGCCGGTGCGAGGTCGGCGGGGCCGACATGGGGCACCGCTCGGCGTTCCGCTGCGGGCTGGCGGAAGGGACGTTGACGGCGGACCGGGTGCCGTCGGGGCAGCCGATGCGGGTCCGGCTCGGCGAGGTGCCGCTGCGCCCCACCCAGGAGGTGCTGGACGCGCTGACCGCGACCTTCGGCGCTCACCCGGTCACCGTGGACACGGTGCTGGCGTACGTCACGGCGGAGGGGGTGTACACCCCTCCTGGGCGGCAGTAGCGGGCGTGGCCTGGGCAGGTAGGGCCTGGGCGGGCGGGGTCTGGGCGGGCGGGGTCTGGGCCGGAAGGGTGCCGCCGAAGCGGCGTTCGCGGGCCGCGTAGGCCCGGACGGCCTGCCGCAACCGGGCGAGGTCGTAGTCCGGCCAGGGCGTCGGGTCGAAGAGCAGTTCGGCGTAGGCGAGGTGCCAGGGCAGGAAGTTGCTGATCCGCTGCTCACCGGAGGTGCGGATCAGCAGGTCGACGTCCGGCAGCTCCGGGGCGTACAGGTGCCGGGCGAGGTCGTCCGGGCCGATCGCCTCCGGGCGGATCGCGCCGGCCACCGCTTCGGCGGCCAACGCCCGGACGGCGGCGATCAGTTCCTCCCGTCCGCCGTAGTCCGCGCAGACCGTGAGGGTCAGGGCCTCGTTGTTGGACGTCAGGTTCTCCACCAGCGCGATCGCGGAGGCGAGCGACTCCTCGATCCGGTCGCGCCGGCCGCACCAGCGGATCCGGACGCCGAGCGCGTGCAGGCTCTCCGTGCTCCGGGCGATGCCGTCGGCCAGGGAGTCGAACAGCGCGGTCAGCTCCTCCGGTGGGCGCTCCCAGTTCTCGGTGGAGAACGCGTAGATGCTCAGGTGCCGGATGCCCAGCCGCAGGGCCGCGTTGACCAGGCGCAGCGCGGCCCGCTGACCGGCGCGGTGGCCCTGGTGGGCGGGCAGGTGCCGGGCCTCGGCCCAGCGGCGGTTGCCGTCCATGATCACGGCGACGTGGGCGGGGAGGCGGTCGGGGGTTCGGTCGGGGGTTCGGTCGGGCGCAGGCGGATCGGTGTGGACGGTCCCCGGCTGGGGACGGCGGTGGAGTGTGGCGCCGTCGGAGCACAGCGGTGCGAGGCCGTCGGTCAGGACGCGCGAGCGCAGCAGGGCGGCCTCGTCGTACTGCAGTTGCGCGCCCAGCAGCATGGTGTGCAGGAAGGGGCTGCACCCGGGTGCGGCGAGCCAGGTGGCCGGGGTGGCCTGGTCCAACAACCGCTGGAAGTAAGCCTGTTGGATGTCGATCAGCTCGTCGAGAGCGGCCCGGCGGTCGTCGCGGCCGAAGTCGGCGACGGTCAGGCCGAGGCGCCGCAGGTCTTCGCCCGGCAGGTAGCAGCGGCCGGCGGCGAGGTCACGGGGCAGGTCCTCCAGGATGTCGGCCAACTGGCAGGCCTCCCCGAGTGCGGACATCGCGGCTGCCGCCTCCGGGCCGTGCGCGCCCAGCAGCGGGCCCCACAGTTGGGCGATCGTCCCCGCGACGCCCCGCAGGTGGCGGTGCCGGTCCGCGTGGGTCCTGAACGCGGGCGGGCTGGCGCCGTCGGCCCGGGTGGCGTCCAGGAACTCCTCGACCAACGCCGGGTCGAGCCCCCGGCGCCGCACCGTGTCCACGAACGCCCGGCGCAGCGGGTGTTCGCTGCGCCCGGCCGCCAGCTCCGCCAGGGTGTCGGCCTGCCAGCGGGCGAACCGGCGCTCACGCTCGGCGGGTTCGCCGTCGTCGGCGATCCGGTCGGAGCGGGAGGCGAAGCCGTTGACGGCGTGGAGGTACGGCCTGACCTCGCTCGGCAGCACCTCGCAGACCGCCCACAGCGAGGGCAGGCAGCCGGACACCTCGGCCTCGCAGACCCGGTAGGACTCCCGCAACTCCGGCGAACCGCCCACCACCGCGTCGGTCCCCGCCGCGCCGTTCCCGGCCGCCCCGCTACCTGCCATGCCCGTACCCCACCCTCCGGACGATTCCGTGCGCCACCTCGTCAACGAGGCACGGGCCGATGAGTGGCGCCCCCGGCTTCGTCCGACGCGGGTCAGTCCAGGTCCGCCGGGGACTCCACCACCACGCCGTACAGGTCCCCGATCGTCGCCAGTGCGCCGCGGTGCACCTGGGCGGCGGTCAGTTCGGTGCCCGCCGACTGCAGCGGCCGGGTGGCGCAGGCGGCGGCGACCACGGTCGGGCGGTTGCCGCGCAGGAAGGCGCCGGCCGTGGTGAAGGCGACGCACATGTGGGTCATGAACCCGGCGATGACGACGTCCCGGTGGCCGGCCGCCTCGACCAGCCCGCCCAGGTCGGTGCCGACGAACGCGTCCGGGGCCTGCTTGACCACCACCCGCTCGCCCTCGGCCGGGGCCACGCTCGGGTGGATCCGCCCGATCTCGGCCCGGATGTCGTACGGGGTGCCCTCGCCGCCGTCGTTGACCACGTGGATGACGGTGGCGCCGGCCGCCCGGGCCCGGGCGAGCAGGTCGGCGGCGGCGTCGAGCGCCTCCTGCCAGCCCGTCAGCTCCATCACGCCGCGTACGTAGGTGTTCTGGTAGTCGATCAGGATCAGCGTCGAGTCGCCGAGCGATGCGGGCTTCTCGTCGAGTCCGTTGAGGGTGCGCAGGGTCGTCGTGGGCACAGCGGTGCCGCCTTTCCCGTGTGGGGTGGGGTTTTCGCAGGTCACGCCTGATGCGCCCTGCCTCGAAAACGCTACGGGCGCCCCTCGCGTGTCGGCAATGTCGTCTAACCTGCAGATTCCGACATCGAAAGATCGAAGGATCGAAGGGGGGACGGTACTGATGGAAACCGGACCGGGGCAGCGGCTGATCGTCATCGTCCTGTTCGAGGGGGTCGACCTGCTCGACGTGACCGGGCCGCCGGAGGTGTTCTCGCTGGTCCGGCGGGAGACCGACGACGCCGTCGGCTACCGGGTCGTCCTCGCCGCCGAGACCCTGGCGCCGGTCACCACCGCGGCGGGCGTGCGCATCCTGCCCGACCTCACCTTCGACGAGGCGGCCCGGGGCGGGATCGACACCCTGCTGGTGCCCGGTTCGGTCGAGGTGGACGACCGCCGCCGGGTCCGCGCGCTCACCGACCCGGCCGTGGTCGACCGGGTCCGCACCCTGGCCGCCCATTCCCGCCGGGTGGCGAGCGTCTGCGTCGGCGCCCACCTGCTCGCCGCCGCCGGGCTGCTGGACGGCCGACGTGCCACCACGCACTGGTCCACGGCCGGGCAACTCGCCGCCGACCACCCGGAGATCGAGGTGGACGCCGATCCGATCTTCATCCGCGAGGGCGAGGTCTGGACCGGCGCGGGCATCAGCGCCTGCCTGGACCTCTCGCTCGCCCTGGTCGCCGAGGACTTCGGCGAGGAGCTGGCCCTGCGGGTCGCCCGCCAGCTGGTGATGTACCTCAAACGCCCCAGCGGCCAGAGCCAGTTCAGCGTCCCGCTGGAGCCGGTCTCGACCACCCGGCGGATCGAGGAGCTGCGCCACCACATCCGGCGCAACCTCTCCGGCCGGCTCACCGTCCCGGACCTCGCCGCCCACGCCCACGTCAGCGAACGGCAGTTGACCCGCATCTTCCAGACCGAGCTGGGCACCACCCCGAGCGCCTACATCGAGTCGGCCCGGGTCGAACTCGCGCGCCACCAGCTGGAATCCGGTGACGCGACCCTCGAACGCATCGCGGCAGCCTGCGGTTTCGGCACCACCGACACGCTCGTCCGCGCCTTCCGCCGCCGGCTCGACACGACGCCGACCGACTACCGGCAGCGCTTCCGAACGACCGCCGGAGCCTCGGCGGCCTCCTCGTCGGCCGTATCGGCAGTGCCGTAAGCGGCCGTCACGGCAGCTGTCGCGGCAGCCGGACGGTGAACACGGTGCGGCCGGGCCCGCTGGCCGCGTCCACCGTGCCGCCGTGCGCCTGGACGACGGCCCGGACGATCGCCAGCCCCAGCCCGGTCGACCCGGTGGCGCGCGAGCGGGCCCGGTCGCCGCGGACGAAGCGCTCGAAGACCCGGTCGAGCAGCTCAGACTCGATCCCCGGGCCGTGGTCCGCCACGCTCAACTCCACCTGTCCGCCCACCCGTTCGAGCTGAAGCCGGACCTCGGTGCCGGGCGGGGTGTGGGTCCGGGCGTTGGCCAGCAGGTTGGCCACCACCTGGCTCAGCCGGTGCTCGTCCCCGCGGACCAGGACCGGGTCCTCGGGGAGGGCGAGGCGCCAGCGGTGGTCCGGGCCGGCGGCGCGGGCGTCGGCGACGGCGTTGAGGGCGATCCGGGTCAGGTCCACCTCCTCCTCCGCCAGCGGTCGGCCGGCGTCCAACCGGGCGAGCAGCAGCAGGTCCTCGACGATCGCCCCCATCCGCACCGCCTCCGCGTCGATCCGCTCCAGCGAGTGCCGCACGGGCGCCGGGACGGCCCCGGGGTGGCGCAGCGCCAGTTCGGCGTGGCCGCGGACCGCCGCGACCGGGGTGCGCAGTTCGTGGCTGGCGTCGGCGGCGAAGGCGCGCAGCCGCTCCTCGACCGCGTGGCGGCGAGCCAGGGCGTCCCCGACGTGGCCGAGCATCCGGTTGAGCGCCGCGCCGACCCGGCCGACCTCGGTGCGCGGATCGTCGTCCGGCACGCGTTCGGCCAGCAGGACCTCGCCGCGGGCGAGCGGCATCGCGCTGACCCGTTCGGCCATGCCCACCACCCGCCGCAACGGGCGCAGCGACCAGCGGACCCAGAGCGCCCCGGCGGTGCCGGCCGCCACGACGGCGATCGCGAAGACCATCAGTTCCAGGGTCTCCAGCCGCCGGACGGTGTCCTCGGCCGGGCGCAGCGGTAGGCCGCTGACCAGCACGTCGCCGTCCCGCCCGGCGACCGCCCGGACCCGGTAGTGGCCCTGGGCCCCGTCAAGGTCGAGGGCCCCGGCCGAGCCGCCGACCGGGAGGGCCGCGAGCACGCGCTGCTGGGCCGGCGTGAAGGTGATCCGGTCGTCCTCGTCGTCGGGGCCGTCCGTGTCGTCGGCGTCGCCGTCGACCACGCCCGCCGCCGTGACCCGGCCGCCGAGCAGCCGTACGCCGAGGGTGCCCGGGGTCTGTGCCCGGGTGTCGGGGCCGGCGCCCTGGCCGGTGTGCTCCAGGCTCGCGGCGTAGCGGCCGCCGGCTTCGGCGAGCTGCTGGTCGAGGCGGTCGACCAGGAAGTGGCGCAGCGCGGCGGTGGTGGCGAAGCCGACGGCGGCGCAGGTGACGACGAGCAGCACCAGCAGGCCGGCGATCAGGCGGGCGCGCAGGGTGCGCGGGGCCAGCCGGGCGGCACGGGCCCGCAGCGTGCGGGGCACCGGGCGGCGGCGGGGCGTCCTGGCGCGGGGGCTCACGGCGCGGCCTTGATGAGGTACCCCGCGCCGCGCACCGTGTGGATCATCGGGCTGCGGCCCGCGTCCACCTTCTTGCGCAGGTAGCTGATGTACAGCTCGACGATGTGCGCCTGCCCGCCGAAGTCGTACGACCAGACCGCGTCCAGGATCTGCGCCTTGCTGAGCACCTGGCGGGGGTGGCGCATCAGGTGCGCGAGCAGCGCGTACTCGGTCGGGCTGAGCTCGATGGTCCCACCGCCGCGGGTCACCTCGCGGGCGCGGTCGTCCAGGACGAGGTCGCCGAGCACCAGCGCGTGCGGGGGCGGCTGCCGCGGCGCGACGGGCGGGGCGGCCCGGCGCAGCAGCCCGCGCAGCCGGACGACCACCTCGGCCAGGCTGAACGGCTTGGTCACGTAGTCGTCGCCGCCCGCCGCGATGCCCGCGATCCGCTCCTCGACGGCGTCCCGGGCGGTGAGGAAGAGCACCCGCACCTCGGGCTGTCCGGCGTGGACGCGGCGCAGCACCTCCAGGCCGTCGAGGTCGGGCAGCATCACGTCGAGCACCACGGCGTGCGGCCGCCAGGCCGCGGCGGCTTCGACGGCGGCCAGGCCGGTGGTCGCGCCGCGCGCCTGCCAGCCCTCGTAGCGGACTGCGCCGCAGACCACCTCGACCAGGTCCGGCTCGTCGTCGACGACCAGGACGCGCCACTCCGGGCGGTCGGCGGCGGCGTCCATGGTGCTCCCTCGGGTCCGTGCTGCGCGGCGTTCATTCTGCACCGCCGCGATGAGAAACCCCTGAGACCCCGGCGGTCCGTTCACGGGCCGCCGCAGCCGCCCTGACCTGGGCGGATGTGCTCGCTGCGAAGGCCCGGCGGCCCGGGCCGCTCAGAGCCGGCTCAGAGCTTGCGGTGCGATCGTGGTCCGCCTCGGCGGCACTCGCGGCCGGGCGCTGAGGAGGTTTCGATGACCACTGCCGCCGCACCGAAGCCGCAGCCCGGTTCACGGCGGGCCGAAGCACGTCGGCCCGGGCCCCCGCCGTCTGGGGCGCGGCCCGGGCCGGCACCCGCCGGCCGTGGGCACCGGGCGGCGCCGCGCCCGTCGTTCGCCCTCGACCCGGCCGTCGCGCTCGCGCTGATCGCCGCGGGCGCGCTCGGCGTGCTCGCCCTGTGGTGGACGGGCACTCCGGCGGTCGTCGGCGCGGCCGGCTGGCTCACCGGCGCCGGCCGGATCACCGGGCTGCTCGCCGGGTACGCCGCCCCGGTGCTGCTCCTGCTGATGGCCCGGCTGCCGCCGCTGGAGCGCGGGGTGGGCGCGGACCGGCTGGCGCGCTGGCACGCCTTCGGCGGCCGCTGGATGGTCGCCGCCGTCACGGTGCACGTGCTGACGATCGTCTGGGGCTACGCGCTGACCGACGGGCGCGGCCTGCTCGGCGAGGGCGTGGAGATCGTCTTCCACTACCCCGAGATGATCAATGCCGCCCTCGGCACGCTGCTGCTGCTCGGCACCGGCGCCGTCTCCGCCCGCGCCGCGCGCCGCCGGCTCCCGTACGAAGCCTGGTACTACCTGCACCTCGCCACGTACCTGGCGGTGGCGCTCGCCTTCTCCCACCAGCTGGCCACCGGCGCCGACCTCGGCGGCGGCCCCGGCCGCGCCGCCTGGTACGCGCTCTACTTCGGGACGGCGGCGCTGCTCGGCTGGTACCGGCTCGCCCGGCCGTGGCTGCTCGACCGGCGGCACGGGCTGCAGGTCGCCGAGATACGGCCGGAGGGCCCCGGCGTGGTGTCGCTGTTCCTCACCGGGCAGCGGCTGGACGAACTGCGCGCCGAACCCGGCCAGTTCTTCCGCCTCCAGTTCCAGGCGCCCGGCCTGCGCTGGGCCGCCAACCCGTACTCGCTCTCCGCGCCGCCCCACCCGCGGTTCCTGCGCTTCACCGTCAAGGACCTGGGCGGGCACAGCGCCGCCGTCGCCGCCCTGCGACCGGGCACCAGGGTGCGGGCCGAGGGGCCGTACGGCGCGTTCACCGCGCGGCGGCTGCGGCAGCGCCGGGTGCTGCTGCTCGGGGCCGGCGTCGGGATCACCCCGCTGCGGGCGCTGTTCGAGACGCTGCCGGGCGAGCTGACGCTGGTCCAGCGCGCCCGGCGGGCGGAGGACGTGCTGTTCCGGGCGGAGCTGGCCGACGTCGCTTATCGGCGCGGCGCGGTCGTGCACGAGTTGCTCGGCCCGCGGGAGCAGGTCGGTGACCTCGGAGCCGCGCTCGCCCGACTCGTCCCCCACCTCGCCGAGCACGAGGTCTACCTCTGCGGCCCGCAGACGCTGGCCGACGAGGCCGTCCGCGCGCTGCGGGCGGCCGGGGTGCGGCCGGGACGCATCCACCACGAGAGCTTTTCCTTCTGACCCCGAGGAGTCCGACTTCCATGCGCAGAGCCGTTGTCACCAGCGCCACCACCGCCGCCGGGGTGGTGCTGCTGCTCTCCCTCAAACCGCACGAGGCGGCCGGGCCTGCCCCCGTGATCAGTTCGGGGGCGGGGGCCGGATCCGCCCCCGGGGCCGGATCCGACGTCTCGGTACCGTCGAACGCCCCCACCGGGCCCGCGTCGTCCGGCTCCGCCGCGCCGCCGTCGTCGGCTGCCCAGTCCGCGTCGGCTGCCCCCGCCGGTGCCACCCGGAAGGTCAGCGGCGACACCGTCAACACCCGCTACGGCCCGGTGCAGGTCCAGGTCACCCTCGCCGGCAGCCGGATCACCGCCGTCGACGTGGTCAAGTACCCCAACTCCGAACGGCGCGACCGCGAGATCAACACCTCCGCCCTGCCCGTCCTCAACCAGGAGGCGATCTCCGCGCAGAACGCCGGGATCGACGTGGTCAGCGGCGCCACCTACACCAGCGACGGCTACATCCGCTCGCTGCAGAGCGCCCTCGACCGGGCCAAGGGCTGAGGGCTGAGGCACCGTGCTGCGCCACGCCGAACCCGTGATGGGCACCGTCTTCTCGATCGCCGTCCGCGACCCCCGCCCGGGCACCACCGCCGTGCTCGACCGGATCGCCGAGCGGCTGCACCGCATCGACGCGGTGTTCTCCCCCTACCGGCCGGACAGCGACATCAGCCGCCTCGACCGGGGTGAACTGTCCCTCGACGACTGCGATCCGGACGTCCTCACCGTGCTGGCCGCCTGCCGCCGGGTCGCCGAGGAGACCGGCGGCTGGTTCACCGTGCGGCCGGGCGGCCGACTCGACCCCAGCGGCTGGGTCAAGGGATGGGCGGTCGAGGAGGTGGCGGCTCTCCTGCACTCCACCGGCGCGCGGCAGTACTGCGTCAGCGGTGGCGGAGACGTGCAGACGAGCGGCGGCCCGTGGCGGATCGGCGTCGCCGACCCCGGCCGGCCGGGCCTGCTGGCCGCCGTCCTGGCCGGCAGCGGCCTCGCCGTCGCCACCTCCGGCACCGCCGAACGCGGCGCGCACATCCTCGACCCGCACACCGGCCGACCGGCCACCGGCCTGGCCTCCCTCACACTCGTCGGCGCCCCTGGCACCGGCATCGCCCGCACCGACGCCTGGACCACCGCCGCCTTCGCCATGGGCCCGGACCGCGCCCTCGCCTGGGCCGCCCGGCAACCCGGCATCGAGGCACTCGCCGTCCTGCCGGACGCCACCAAACGCTGGACCCCCGGCCTACCCGCCCACCTCCCGGCGAGCGGGCCCGCGGACTGGCAGGCCGCCGTCCGCTGACCCGGCGTCGATATCAGCCTCGACCTCGGCCTCGGCCTCGACCGCATGCGACGAGCTCATGCCGGGGTGCCATGAGACAAGCTCATGTGCGAAGTCATGAGGCGACCTCATGCGCCGGCCTCATGAGACAAGCTCATATGCAACCCCCATGAGACGACCTCACACCCCGACGCCATGAGACACCCTCATGTACCCCCGCGTGCAGCCGAGCTACGACCGCTACGACCGCTACAACCGCTCCTGCTGCGCCGCCCGCCAGGCCTCCCACGCCACCAGCGGCGCCAGGTACGACCAGCGGTGGGAACCGTCCGGGCAGACGCCGCCCTCGACCAGCTCGGACACCGAGCGGCGGGTGAACGGCACCCAGACCGCCATGTCGTGCTCGAAGGTGCTGTGGCAGGCCTCGCGGCGGCGGTCGATCTCGGCCGCGTCGAGCCGCGCCCGGACGGTGGCGACCAGCGTGTAGCAGGAGGCCGGTTCGCTCCAGCCGAGCCAGGTGATCACCGTCGGTCCGACGTCGCCCGGCAGCAGTCCCAGCTCCTCCTCAAGCGCCCGGTGCACCAACCCGTAGAAGTCCTCGGCGGCGCCCGGCTCGTCCCGGTACTTCATCGTCTCGTTGATCCCGACCGTCCACTGCGCCGGGAACGTCGTGACAGCCAGGGAGCGGCGCAGGAGCAGCAGCCGCCCGGCGCGGTCCCGCACCGCGACGCAGGCGCTGACCATCGTGGGCGGCGCGGCGGCCACGAAGCTCGTCAGGCCCTCGTCCAGTGCCTCGCGCAGCAGCCGGCCCGCCTCCGGGTCGTCCCGGCCGAGCCGGGTGGTGGCCATGCACTCGGCGTAGTCACTCTCGGCGATGCCCACCTCACACACGCGGGCCGCGCTGTGCTCGCCGTGATCGACCGTCAGCCGCGAGACGTACGCCGTCCGGCCCGCCGCCCCGGCGGCCCGTTGGCGCGCCGCCTCCTCGGCCCAGCCGACCCGGTCGAGCACGTGCGGGCGGGTGATCCGCCCCTCGTACGAGGTCACCAGCGAGCCCGGGGTCAGCGGCCGGGCCGCCGACCAGGTGATCAGCGGCGCGAGCCCGTCCGCCCGGACGTCGTGCGCCCGCGCCGCCGCGGACAGGCCCGCCCGTCGGACCAGTGGCACCGGTACCCGCGAACTAAGGCGTGAGCCGCCGAACTTGGCGAAGTCGTACACCAGATTGGTCAGCACCCCGAGCAGCAGGGCCCCGCCGATCCCCAGCAGCCACTCCACCCCGGTCTCCCCCGCCTTCGTGATCGCCCGCCCCATTGTGGGGCCCCGGCGTGCCCGGGGAAAGGGGCTTCGCACGGCCCGGTGCCAGGGTGATCGAAAGTCGGCTCGGAGGTACCGGACAGTCGTACGGGCGGCCCGGGCCGGACCGCCCGGACCGCCCGAAAAGTACCGGCCCTGACGTTGATGTCGGAATCACGCCAGACCAACCCCCTCACGGCTTGGTGGACTTCGGTGACATCCACCGCTCACGGACAGGACCTCCGGTATGTCTGACACTGCTCTTCTGCCCACCCCGCCTGCGTCCGGCGGCGCTTCGCCGGGTGGCGGGCGGCGTTCCTGGCGATGGCCGCGCTGACCGTACTGACCTTGGCGCCCCTCCTGGTGTCGCTGCCGCCGCTGCCTCCGCTGACCTCGACCAGCCTGGGGGTGCTGCGCGGGATGCTGGCCGGCCGGGGCACCCGGACCGGCCTCGCGGCCACCTTCCTGATCGTCCTCGCCCACTTCGGCAGCTACACGTACGTCACGCCGTTCCTGGCGGACACCACCCATGCCGAACCGGGTCTGATCACCGGCCTCCTGCTCGCCTACGGCGCCGCCGGGCTGCTCGGCAACGTCCTGCTCGGCGGGCGGGCGGCGCGGGCGCTGCGCCCGGTGTTCGGCGGGGCCGCCGTCCTGCTGGCCGCCGCGACCCTGCTGCTGCCGCTGCTGGGCACCGGCGGGCCGGGTGCTGGCGTGCTGCTGATGCTCTGGGGAGTGGCGTACGGCGCCGTCCCGGTCTGCTCGCTCACCTGGTTCCTCGCGGCCGCCCCCCATTCCCCGGAGGGGGCGGGGGTGGTGTTCACCTCCGCGTTCCAGGCCACGATCTCGATCGGCTCCCTGGCGGGCGGCCTCGTGGTGGACCACTCCTCGCCCGCCGCCGTCATGGTGGCCGGGGGTGTGGTCGCGCTTGTCGCCGCCGCCACCGTCGGGGTGTACGGGCACCGGGTCGGGCCCGATGGGGCGGCGGCCGCACGCTGACGAGGGCGCCGCAGCGGGCCCGCGCACGACTGTTCCGGAGCTGCGCGGTGTGCCGTAGCGTGGCCGGGTGAACACGAACGCGTCCGTGCGGTACGACGTCGTGATCGTCGGCGGCGGGCACAACGGGCTGGTGGCCGCGGCCTACCTGGCGCGGGCCGGGCTGCGGGTGCTGGTCCTCGAGCGACTGTCCCGGGTGGGCGGGGCGGCGGTCTCCGCCCCGGTGTTCCCCGGGGTCGACGTCCGGTTGTCGCGCTACTCCTACCTGGTCAGCCTGCTGCCGCGGAAGGTGGTGCGGGACCTCGGGCTGCGGCTGGAGCTCCGCCGCCGCCGGATCTCCTCGTACACGCCCGCCGTGCGGGACGGCAAGCCCACCGGCCTGCTGGTGGACGCCGGTGACCCCGGCCGCACCCGGGAGTCGTTCCGGGCGCTGACCGGCACCGACCGGGAGTGGCAGGCCTGGCAGCGCTTCTACGGGATGACCGGCCAGGTCGCCCGGCGGGTGTTCCCGACGCTCACCGAGCCGCTGCCCACCCGCGCCGGGCTGCGCCGGCGGGTCGCGGACGACGCCGCCTGGACGGCGCTGTTCGAGCGGCCCCTCGGCGAGACGGTCGAACGGACCTTCGCGGACGACCTGGTGCGCGGCGTGGTTCTCACGGACGCGCTGATCGGCACCTTCACCCACGCCCACGATCCCGCGCTCCGGCAGAACCGCTGCTTCCTGTACCACGTGATCGGCAACGGAACGGGTGACTGGGACGTCCCGGTCGGCGGGATGGGCGCGGTGACGGGCGCGCTGGCCGAGGCGGCGCTGGCGGCCGGGGCGGAGATCCGGACCGGCTGCGAGGTCACCGCCATCGCCGCCGACCGCGGCGGCCCGGGCGACGGCGGCGGCCGCGGCGACGCCGAGGTCTCGTACCGCCACCGGGACGGCGAGGCGACGGCGGCGGCGCGCCGGGTGCTGGTGAACGCCGCGCCGGCGACCCTGGCCCGGTTGCTGGGCGAGGATCCGGGGCCCGCGCCGGAGGGCGCCCAGCTGAAGGTCAACATGGTGCTGCGCCGGCTGCCGCGCCTGCGGGACGCCGCCGCGGACCCGCGCGAGGCCTTCGCCGGCACCTTCCACATCGCCGAGGGCTACCGGCAGTTGGCGGCGGCGTACACCGAGGCGCGGGCCGGGCGGCTGCCGTCGGCGCCGCCGTCCGAGATCTACTGCCACACCCTGACGGACCCGTCGATCCTGGGCCCGGAGGCCGTCCGGCAGGGGCTGCACACGCTCACCCTGTTCGGCCTGCACCTGCCGACCCGGCTGTTCGGCGATCCGGGGACCGGCCGCGAGCCCGGGGAGCGCGGGGGCCAGGAGCGTGCGGCCGGGGAGCGCGAGGTCAAGGAGCGGGCGCTGGCCGCGAGCCTGGCGCAGTTGGACGAGGTACTGGCCGAGCCGATCGCCGACTGCCTGGCCACGGACGCCGACGGCCGGCCCTGCATCGAGGCCAGGACGCCGCCGGAGCTGGAGCGGGAGATCGGGCTGCCGGGCGGCCACATCTTCCACCGCGACCTGTCCTTCCCGTTCGCCGACGAGGAGGCGGAGGGCGCCGCGGCGCGCTGGGGCGTGGCGACGTCCCGTCCGAACGTCCTGCTGTGCGGCGCGGGGGCTGTCCGTGGCGGCGGCGTCAGCGGCATCCCGGGGCACAACGCGGCGCGGGCCGTCCTGGCGGACCTGGCGGATCCGATGAACGGGGCCGACCGCTGAGCGGCTGAGTTCCGGGCACCCAGCGCAACTGCCGAGCACCGAGCGCGAGTTCCGGCACCCATCGCGAGCCTCCGGTCGCCGTCCGGCCCCGCACCGGGATCGGCAGCCCGTCCGTCTGGCATGCCACTTCCGGTAGCGGTTTACTGAGAGTAAGCAGGGCAGGAGGGAGGCCCTCCGATGGAATGTCCACACCCACCCGGGTTCCACATCGAGGTCCGTGAACGCTACATCGCCGCCGCGGCGGAAGTGACCCGGCTGGTCCTGGCCGTCCCCGAGGACGGCTGGACGATCCCCACGCCGTGCCGGGGGTGGGACGTCCGCACACTGGTGAACCACCTTGCCGCGCAACACCTCTGGGTCTGCCAGGCGGTGGCAGGCTACACCCCGGAGTCGATCGGCCACCGCTTCGACGGCGACGTGCTGGGCCGCAACCCCGTCGGCGTGTGGGTGATGGCCGCCGACACCGCGGTGCGCGCGCTGCACCAGCCCGGCGCCCCGGACCGGCTGGTGCACCTGCCGTACGGAGTGCGTGATGTCGGCGGGTACGCACGGGAGTTGACCGCGGAGACCGTCGTGCACGGCTGGGACCTGGCCCGGGCGCTGGGCGAGCGCGGCCGGATGCCGCCGGGCGCCGCGCGGTACGCGCTCGCCGAGTTCCAGGGCTACCGCGACCTGGCCCGCACCGGCCTGTTCGACCCGCCGCTCGGCACGGTACCGGGGGCCGACGCCCAGGACGAGCTGCTGGCCCTCACCGGCCGCGATCCGAACTGGTCGTACGACGCCCTGCCCTGACCGGCTCCCGGACGGCCGGTCAGGAAAGCCGGTCAGGAAGCCGGACAGGAAAGCCGGGCTGAATCGGCGAGCGGAGGAGGAGACCCTTCTGCCCACCGCCGTTCCGCCCGGGCGTCCGCCACCGGGCCCTCGGGGTGCAAGCGGGCGACCGTGAGCGCCTGGACCGGTGCCGGGCTCCGGGACCACCATCGGAGGATGCACGCACTGCGCTCCCCCCTGGCTGCCCCCGGCCCGACCGACCCACCCCGCTTCCGCGCCTACGGGGCCCGGCAGTTGGAGCAGGTCGCGCGGCGGTTCGCCCTGTCCGCGGAGGTCCTCCGGACGGTCGAGCTGGTCTCGCGGGTCCTGCCGTTCCGAGTCAACGACTACGTGCTGTCGGAGCTGATCGACTGGCGGCGCGTCCCCGAGGACCCGGTCTTCCAGATGGTGTTCCCGCAGGAGGGCATGCTGCCCGCCGAGGACCTGCGCCGGCTGGCCGCGCTGCCGGACGGCTCCTCCGCCGAGGCGCGCGCGGCGGTGCGGGACATCCGGTACCGCCTGAACCCGCACCCGTCCGGCCAGCTGGAACTGAACGTGCCGAGCGTCGACGGCCGGCGGCTGGCGGGGGTGCAGCACAAGTACGCCGAGACGGTCCTGTACTTCCCGCAGCAGGGGCAGACCTGCCACACCTACTGCACCTACTGCTTCCGCTGGGCCCAGTTCGTCGGCGACGCGGACCTGCGGTTCGCCGCCGAGGGCCCCGAGCAGCTGGTCGGGTACCTGCGCGCGCACCCCGGCGTCAGCGACGTCCTGGTCACCGGCGGCGATCCGCTGGTGATGTCCGCCGAGCGGCTGCGGCGCCACCTCGAACCGCTGCTGGCGGTGGAGAGCGTGCGGACCGTGCGGATCGGCACCAAGGCGCTCGCCTACTGGCCGCACCGCTTCGTCACCGACCGCGACGCGGACGACCTGCTGCGGCTGTTCGAAGAGGTGGTCGCGACCGGCCGCACGCTCGCCGTGATGGGCCACTACAGCCACCCGCGCGAGCTGGGCCCCGCCGTCGCCCGGCAGGCCGTCGCCCGGCTCCGCGGGACGGGCGCGCAGGTGTACTGCCAGGCGCCGCTGATCGCCCGGGTCAACGACGACCCGCAGGTCTGGAACGAGCTGTGGCGCACGGAGTCGGCCCTCGGCGCCGTCCCGTACTACCAGTTCGTCGAGCGGGACACCGGGCCGCACGAGTACTTCAAGGTGCCGCTGGCCGAGGCGGTGCGGATCTTCGGGGAGGCGTACCGCCGGCTGCCGGGGCTGGCCCGGACGGTGCGCGGGCCGGTGATGTCCGCCGCACCCGGCAAGGTGGTGGTCGACGGGGTCGAGGAGTCCGAGCAGGGGCGGTTCTTCCAGCTGCGCCTGCTCCAGGCCCGCGATCCGGAGCTGGTCGGCCGCCCGTTCCGGGCGCACTGGTCGGCGGACGCCGCCTGGCTGGACGAACTCCGGCTCGCCGATTCGGTGCCGCCGGCGATCCGGGCGGCGCTCAGCGCGGCGGCCCCGCCGGCGATCCGGGCAGCGGCCCCGACGGCAGCCCCGACGGCGGTCCGAACAGCGGCCCCGACGGCGGCCCCGGCGGGGGGTCGGGCATGACCGGGACGAGCGATCGGCACGTCTCGCCGAACATGGCGCTCGACCAGCTGGTGGCCCGGCGGCGGGCCGAGGGCGCGGAGATCGTCCACCTCGGCTTCGGCGAGTCCGGCCTGCCCGTCTTCCCACCGCTGGTGGAACGGCTGACCGCCGGGGCCGGGCGCAGCGGGTACGGCCCGGTCGCGGGCGCTGCGGACGTCCGCAGCGCCGTCGCCGGGTACTTCACCCGGCGCGGTTCGGCCACCGGCCCGGAGCAGGTCGTCGTGGCACCCGGCAGCAAGCCGCTGCTGATGGCGCTGCAACAGGTGCTGCCCGGCGACCTGGTGCTGCCCGCGCCCGCCTGGAACACCTACGCCCCGCAGGCCGCACTCGCGGGCAAGGCCGTGGTGCGGGTGCCGATCCCGGCGGAGTGCGGCGGGGTGCCCGACCCGGCGGCGCTGCGTACGGCGGTGCGCGCGGCCCGGGCGGCGGGCCGGCGGCCCGGTGTCCTGATCCTCACCCTGCCGGACAACCCGACCGGCACCCTGGCCGGCCCGGAACTCGTCACCGAGCTGTGCGCGGTGGCCGCCGAGGAGGACTTGACGGTCGTCTCCGACGAGATCTACCGCGACCTCGTGCACGATCCGGCGCAGCCGTTCCTCAGCCCGGCGGACGTCCTCCCGGAGCGGACGATCGTGCTCACCGGGCTCAGCAAGAACCTGGCCCTGGGCGGTTGGCGGATCGGGGCGGCCCGGTTCCCGGCCGGAGCCTGGGGCCGTGAGGTCCGGGACCGGGTGACGGGCTACGCGAGCGAGGTGTGGTCGACCCTCGCCGGGCCGATGCAGGAGGTGGCGGCGTACGCGTTCGCCGAACCGCCGGAGCTGCGCGCCCACCTCGCGGCCTCCACCCGGCTGCACGCCGAGGTGGCCCGGGCGGTGCACCGGATCGTGGTCGGCTCGGGCGCCCGCTGCCGGGCACCGCAGGCCGGCTTCTACCTCTACCCGGACTACGGGCCGCTGCGCGCGGGCTTGGCCGCGCACGGCGTGGGCGACTGCGCCGGACTGCAGCACCACCTGCTCTCGCGGGCCGGCATCGCCGTGCTCGCCGGGCACCACCTGGGCGACGACCCCGGCGCGCTGCGCTTCCGCATCGCCACCAGCAAGCTCTACGGCGAGACCGCCGAGGAGCAGTGGCAGGCGCTGGGGAGCGACGATCCCGCCGCCCTGCCGCAGGTGGCACGGCAGTTGGCGGTCATCGAGCGGGGGTTCTCCGCGCTGGCCGTTCCACCGGGCGGCGCCCGCGCGGCGGACCGGCCGGCCTGAGCGCGGGCGCCCGCGTCAGCGTGCGTACGGCTGACGCGGGCGCCCACGCCCGGTCAGCCGTGCTCGCGGACGGTGTCCCGGAGGCTGTCCGCGAGCGAGCGCACGATCGGGTAGCGCAGGAACGAGTAGTGGTCGCCCGGTGTGCCCCGCACCTCCAGGTCCGGCACGTACGGCTGCCAGGTCTCCCGGATGGTGGTCCCGATCCAGCCCGGCAGCGGGCGGTGCTCCGCCTCGTAGAGGGTGACGGGGAACTCGACCGGTGCGGGCTCGTACGCCAGGACGGCGGTGCCGATGCCGCGCATGACGGTGAGGTGGCGCACCAGGTCCGCGCCGGCGATCTCGTGCAGCTCCGGCGGGATGTTCAGCTGCTCCAGCCCGGCCGCCACGTCCTCCGGCAGGGCGGCCGGGGTGTGTCGCCGCGTGCCCGCTGCTCCCGCCGCCTCCGCCTTCTGCTCCTCCTCCGCCTTGTCCGCCTCCGCGAGCCGGGCCAGCAGGCCGTCGATCGTCGCGATGTTCCCGCGCACGCCGTCCCGGTACTCCGCCGTGGGCAGGATGCCGTCCAGGGCGACGACGCGGACGGCGTGTCCGCCCGCGTGGAGCAGCCGGGCCGTCTCCAGTGCCAGGACGCCGCCGAAGGACCAGCCCACCAGCAGGTACGGCCCGTCCGGCCGGCTGCCGAGGATGGCGTCGCGGCAGCTGCGGGCCATCGTCGGGATGTTCCACTCCGCCGCGTCCGGCCGGTCCCACCAGGACAGTTCGACGCCGAGCAGCCGGGCGTCGGCGCTCAGCGCGCGGGCCAGCGGGACGTAGCCGGTGACGTTGCCCGCGATCACCGGGAAGCAGAAGGCGGCGGGCGCGGAGGTGCTGTCGTTCAGCGGGGTGACCGTGCCGTGACCGGCCGTGCCGGCCCCGCCGTCGAGGGCATCCCGCCCGAGGTGCTCGGCGATCCGGGCGATGGTCTGGTGACGAACCATCAGCCGAGGCGTGAGGTGGATGCCCAGGCGGCCCGCCCGGTGGACGGCGCGGATGCTGAGCACGGAGTCGCCGCCGAGTTCGTAGAAGTTGTCCTCCGCGCCGACCCGTTCGACGCCCAGGACCTGTTCCCAGACCCGGGCCAGCGTCTGCTGGACCGGCCCGGCCGGGGCCACGTACGCCCCGCCGGTGTCCGGCCGCGCACCGTCCGGGGCGGGCAGCGCCCGCCGGTCCACCTTGCCGTTCACGGTCAGCGGCAGCGTGTCGATCGCCATCACGGCGGGCACCAGGTACTCCGGCAGCCGCTCGCCGGCCCGCCGGCGCAGCGCGGCGGCGTCGACCGGGCCGCCCGGTTCGGCGGGGGTCACGTAGGCGACCAGCCGCCGCTGCCCCGGCACGTCCTCCCGGGCCAGCACCACCACGTCGCCCACCGGTCCGCTCGCCCGCAGGGCGGCCTCCACCTCGCCCGGCTCGACCCGGACGCCGCGGATCTTCACCTGGTCGTCGACGCGGCCGAGGAACTCCAGGTCCCCGTCGGGCCGCCACCGGGCGAGGTCCCCGGTGCGGTACATCAGCGCTCCGGGCCCGCCGTCGGGCCGGGGACGCCCGGTGGCCGAAGCGGTGGCCGAACCGGTGGTGGTCGGGCCGGGGGTGAGCGGCCCCGGTCCGGGGGCTCCGTACGGGCAGGCGACGAAGCGTTCCGCGGTCAGGGCGGCCCGGCCCTGGTAGCCGCGGGCCAGGCCGACGCCCGCGATGTACACCTCGCCGGGGACGCCGACCGGCACCGGGTTCAGGTACCGGTCCAGCAGGTACACCCGCTTGTTGGCGATCGGCCGGCCGACGACGTCCTCGGTGCGTTCCGCCCAGTCCTCGGTGGCGGGCCAGTAGGTGCTGGTCATGGTGCACTCGGTGGGGCCGTACTGGTTGACCAGCGCGCCCGGCAGGACACGGCGCCCGTGCTGGCCGGCGAGCCGGAGGCTCTCGCCGCTGGCCACCGTCAGCCGCAGCGAGGCCAGCGCGTGCTCCGCCTCGGGGAGCGACAGGAGCTCCCGCAGCTGGGAGGGGACGGTGCTGAGCAGCACCTCCACCCGGTGGCGCTCGACGCACTCGGCGATCGCGGCCGGGTCGAACGGGCCGTCCTGCGGGGCGAAGACGGCCGTGGCACCGCAGCTGAGCGGCCCGAGCAGGTCCCGTACCGAGGCGTCGAAGCCGACGGACGCCAGCTGCAGCACCCGGGTGCCGGGGGTGATGCCGTAGCGGGAGGTCACGAAGGACAGGTAGGCCGTGACGCCCTGGTGCGGGACGGCGACGCCCTTGGGGGTGCCGGTGGAGCCCGAGGTGTGCACCACGTAGGCGAGGTTGCCGGGCCGGGCGGACGGCTCCGGGTTCCCGTCGGGGCAGGCGGCGAGGGCGGGCGCGTCCTGGTCCAGGCAGACCGCCTCGGTGTCGGCACCGAGCCGGTCCCGGAGCTCCTGCCGGGTGACGAGCAGCGCCGCGCCGGTGCCGGCCAGCAGCGCCGCCAGCCGCTCGCGCGGGTGCGCCGGGTCCAGGGGCACGTAGGCCGCGCCGGACTTGAGGATGCCGAGCAGGGCGGCGGCCAGCTCCGGACCTCGCTCCAGGCAGACGCCGACCAGGGCCTCCGGGCGGGCGCCGGCCCGGCGCAGCCGGTGCGCGATCCGGTTGGCGCGGCGGTTCAGCTCGCCGTACGTCACCTCCTCGGCACCCGCGATCAGCGCGACGGCGTCGGGTGTCCGGGCGGCCTGCTCCTCGAACAGCTGGTGCACGCACCGGTCGTCCGGGTAGGGCGCGGCGGTGTCGGTCCACTCCTCCAGCAGCTGCCGCCGCTCGGAGCCGGTCAGGAGGGGCAGCTCGGAGAGCCGCCGGTCCGGGCCGGCCGCGATCCCGGCCAGCAGGGTGGCGAAGTGCCCGGCCATCCGCGCGATGGTGGTGGGTTCGAAGAGGTCGGTGCTGTACTCGATCACGCAGTCCAGTTGCCCGTCGCTCTCGTGCGCCGCGAGTGTCAGGTCGAACTTCGCCGCCTGCGGTTCCCACTCCCCCGGCGTCACCGTGAGCCCGTCGAGCGTGAACGGTGACCTCGGGGTGTTCTGGAACATGAACAGCACCTGGAACAGTGGGTTGCGGCCGAGGTCGCGCTCCGGGCGCAGCTCCTCCACCAGGCGCTCGAACGGCAGGTCCTGGTGCGCGTAGGCGCCGATCGCACTGTCCCGGACCTGCGCCAGCAGGCCGGTGAAGGACGGGTTCCCGGCGAGGTCCGCGCGCAGCACCAGGGTGTTGACGAAGAAGCCGACCATCCCTTCGGTGTCGGCCCGGTTGCGGTTGGCGATCGGGGTGCCCACCGCGACGTCGTCCCGGCCGCTGTAGCCGGACAGCAGGGTCTGGAAGGCGGCGAGCAGGGTCATGAACATCGTCGCGCCCTCGCGGTGCGAGAGTTCGCGCAGCGCCTCGGTCAACTCCGGCGGCAGGGTGAACTCGTGGCGCGCTCCGCTGCCGGAGCGCACCGCCGGGCGCGGCCGGTCGGTGGGCAGCTCCAGCGGTGCGAGTCCGCTCAACCGTTCGCGCCAGTAGTCCAGTTGGTCGGCCAGCACGTCGCCGCGCATCCAGTACCGCTGCCGCACCGCGAAGTCGGCGTACTGGATCGGCAGCGGCGCCAGCGGGGACGGCAGGCCCCGGGTGAACGCGGCGTAGAGGGCGGCGAGTTCGCGGCTGAGCACGCCCATCGCCCAGGCGTCGGCGGCGATGTGGTGCACCGCGAGGAGCAGGACGTGCTCGTCGGCCCGCACCCGCAGCAGCCGGGCGCGCAGCAGCGGGGCCGCGGCGAGGTCGAACGGCCGGGCGGTCTCGGCGGCCACGAGCGCCGACACCTCGGTCTCCGCCTGCTCGGCGGGAAGTCCGCTCAGGTCGGTCAACGGCAGCGCGAGGGCGCCGGGTTGCTCGATCACCTGGAGCGGGACGCCGTCCGCCACCTCGAACCGGGTGCGCAGCACCTCGTGCCGGGCGACGAGCTCCGCGAGCGCCCGTTCCAGCGCGCCCGCGTCCAGGCCGCCGGTGAGCCGGAGCACCCGCAGGATGACGTACTCGGTGCTGTCCGGGACGAGTTGGTCCAGCAGCCAGAGCCGTTCCTGTGCGAAGGAGGCGCGCAGCGGCCCGTTCCGCAGCACCCGCCGGATCGGCGGCATGGTCAGCGCGGGCTCGGCGCCCGGGGGCGCCTCACCGCCCGCGCTCACCACCTCCGCCAGGGCCGCCACGGTCGGGGCGGCGAAGACGCTCTGCACGCCGAGGCCGTCGCCGAACTCCTGGCGCAGCTGGGAGATCGCCTGGGTGGCCAGCAGGGAGTGGCCGCCGAGTTCGAAGAAGTTGTCCTCGGCGCCGACCCGGTCCACCCCCAGGACCTGTTCCCAGACCCGGGCGATCGACTGCTCGACCGGGGTGGCCGGCGCGACGAACGCCTGGCCGGTGTGCGGCCGCGCACCGTCGGGGGCGGGCAGCGCCCGCCGGTCCACCTTGCCGTTCGCGGTCAGCGGTACGGCGTCGATCACCACCGTGTGCGAGGGCACCATGTAGTCCGGCAGGCGCCGGCCGGCCCGCCGGCGCAGCGCGGGCAGGTCGACGTCGGCGCCCGGTGCGGCGGGCGTCACGTAGGCCACCAGCCGGCGGTCCCCCGGCACGTCCTCGCGCGCGATCACCACCGCGTCGCCCACCAGCCCGTCGGCGCGCAACGCCGCCTCGACCTCGCCCGGCTCGATCCGGAAGCCGCGGATCTTCACCTGGTTGTCGGAGCGGCCGAGGAACTCCAGGTTCCCGTCCGCGCGCCACCGGACGAGGTCGCCGGTGCGGTACATCCGCTCCCCCGGGGGCCCGTAGGGGCAGGCGGGGAAGCGGTCGGCGGTCAGCCCGGGCCGCTTGAGGAAGCCGCGGGCCAGCCCGGCGCCGGCGATGTACAGCTCGCCGGGCACACCGACCGGCACCGGGGCCAGGTGCCCGTCCAGCACGTACACCCGGGTGTTGGCGATCGGCCGGCCGATCGGGACGACCGGCGCCGGCCCGCCGTCCGGACCGACGTCCGGCCCGACGTCCGGCCCGACGTCCGCGGCCAGTGTCCAGATGGTCGTCTCGGTCGGCCCGTACATGTGGGTGAGCCGGCGGACCTTGGGGCGGGTGAGGGCCGCGAGCGGGGGGTCGAGCGCTTCGCCGCCGAGCAGGACGTGGAGCCGGTCGGAGAGGTCCGGAAGTTCCTCGACGACGAGCTTCCACAGCGGCGGCGTGGCCTGCAGGACGGTGATGCCGCGATCGGCGAGCAGGGCGGCGAGCCGCGCGGGCGAGGTGGTCTGCTCGCGGGTGGCGAGGTGGACCTGGGCGCCGTACACGAGGGGCAGCAGCAGGTCGACGCTGGACATGTCGAAGGTGTAGGGGGCGACCGCCAGCAGCCGGTCCTCGGGGCCCAGGTGGAGGACGTCCTGCATCGCGAGCAGCCCGTTGACCAGGTTGTCGTGCCGGGTCTGGACGCCCTTGGGAGTGCCGGTGGAACCGGAGGTGTAGATGACGTAGGCGAGGTCCCCGGGGGTGGCGGCGGTGGCGGCGGTGGCGGCGTCGGGGTCCGAAGCCTCGCCCAAGGCCTCGTCCAAGGCCTCGTCCAAGGCGCCTTCCAGGGCCTCTTCCAGGGCGTCTTCCAGGTGGAGCACGGTCCCGGCGTCCGGGAGCCGCTCGGCCAGGTGCCGGTCGGTGAGCACGACCGGCGCGGCGATGTCGGCCAGCAGCAGGGCCAGTCGGTCGCGCGGGTGGTGCGGGTCCAGCGGGACGTAGGCGCCGCCGGACTTGAGGACGCCCAGCAGCGCGACGACCAGGTCGGGGCCGCGGTCCAGGCAGAGCGCGACCAGGGTCTCCGGTCCGACGCCGGCCCGGACCAGCCGGTGCGCGAGCCGGTCGGCCCGCTCGTCCAGCTCCCGGTACGTCAGCGCGCGCTCGCCGCAGACCACCGCGGTGCGCTCCGGCGTCGCGGCGGCCTGCCGGGCCACCAGCTCGTGCACCCGGGTGTCCGGGAAGGCCGTCGCCGTCCGGTTCCACTCGGTGAGGAGCTGCCGTTCCTCGGCGGGGGTGAGCAGCGGCAGCCGGGAGACGGCGGTGGTCGGGTCGGCCGCCGCGCCGGCCAGCAGGGTCAGGTAGTGGCCCGCGATCCGCTCGGCGGTGCTGCGGTCGAACAGGTCGGTGGCGTACTCCAGCGTGCCGCTGAATCCGGCCGCGGTCTCGGCGATCTCCAGCGACAGGTCGAACTTGGCGACGTCCCAGCCCAGCGGTTCGGCGGTGACCGCGACGCCGGGCAGCGCCCACGCGTGGTCGGCGGCCTGGGGGTCCTGCATGTTGAACATGGTCTGGAAGAGCGGGGTCCGGGACAGGTCGCGTCCGGGGGCGAGGTGCTCGACCAGCCGCTCGAACGGGAGGTCCTGGTGGTCGTACGCGGCCAGCGCGGTCTCCCGTACCTGCGCCAGCAGATCGGCGAAGGTCGGGTCGTCGGTGAGGTCGGCGCGCAGCACCACCGTGTTGACGAAGAAGCCGATCAGCGCTTCGGTCTCCGCCCGGTTGCGACCCGCCACCGGCGTGCCCACCGCGACGTCCTGCCGGTCGCCGTACCGGGCCAGCAGCACCTGGAAGGCGGCCAGCAGGCCCATGAACGGGGTGACCCGGTGGGCCCGGAACACCTCCTTCAGCCGCCCGGCGAGTTCGGCGGGCACCTGGAAGGAGAGCGTGGCGCCGCGTGCGGACCACACCGGCGGCCGGGGCCGGTCGGCGGGCAGGTCCTGCGGGGCCAGATCGGCGAGCTTTCCGGTCCAGTAGGCGAGTTGTTCCGCCAGCACCGGGCCGTCCAGGACGTCCCGCTGCCAGATCGCGAAGTCCGGGTACTGGATGGGCGGTTCGGGCAGCTCGGGCTTGTCGCCCGCGCGGTGCGCCGCGTACAGCAGGCTCAGCTCGTCGACGACGATGCCGATGGACCAGCCGTCCGCGACGATGTGATGGAACGTCAGAGAAAGCAGGTGCTCGTCCGGCCCCTGCCGGTACAGCACGGCACGGAACAGCGGGCCGCGCTGCAGGTCCATCGGGGCCATCGCCGCGGCCGCGGCCTCCCCCGGGCCGGCCGGGGCGTCGGCCACCCGCAGCACCTCCGGGCTCGGGTCGAGCACGAGCTGGCCCGGCCGGCCGTCCCGCTCGCCGAAGACCGTCCGCAGCGACTCGTGCCGGGCGACCAGGTCGGCCACCGCGGCGGACAGCGCCGGGACGTCCAGCTCCCCGGTCAGCCGGAGCACCACGGGGATCAGGTACTCGGTGCCGCCCGGGGCCAACTGGTCCAGGAACCAGAGTCGTTGTTGGGCGAAGGAGAGCGGCATCAGGACGTCGTTCGGCATCTGTTCCCCCTGGTCGGATTCACCTGGTCGGATTCGCCCCGGTCGGAATGCGAAGGGCATGGCTCATCGGTCGGCCCACCCGGCTGATCGGCGCTGTCCGGCTGATCGGCGCGCGGGACGGCCGCCGCTCCGTCCGGACTATCCGGCCGGTCGATCCGGCCCCGGGCCGGCGGTGGGGGCGCTGCCGATGTGCGCGGCCTGGGCATCGATCGTCCGGTGCCGCAGGAGTTCGGCGATGCTGAGTGCCGCCCCCGTCCGGACGAGAATGGCCTGCTGCAGTCGGATGGCCAGCAGCGAATTTCCGCCGCAGTCGAAGAAATCCCGTTCGGGGTCGGCCGGGGCGGTCCCGAAGACATCGCCCCAGGCCGCCCGGACGTCTTCCAGTATCCGCTCGCTCAATGCGAAATTCACCCCCTTCCAACGAACGACGGATCAGGATCAGGTGCGGAATCGGACTCCGGGCTAGGGCCTGTCTTCAAACTCCCGCCGTCCGGCCGGAGGGCGGGCGGGGCGGCGTTGGGGTGCGTGCATCGCAAGGCGGAGGATGGGGGCACCTCCCGGCCGAAGGCTGGGGGAGAGTCCATGCGGTGGGGGTACCTCCCGGCCGAAGGCTGGGGGACATCGGCGACTGACGACAACGCGGCGAGGTGCGTGCCCCGGCGTCGCCCCGCAGGCGGGAGTTTGAAGACAGGCCCTATCCCTGCCAGGCGCGCCAGAGGGCCGCGTAGGCGCCGTCCTTGGCGAGCAGGTCCTCGTGCGTCCCGAATTCGGTGAGCCGGCCGTCGTCGAGCACGGCGATCCGGTCGGCGTCCTGGGCGGTGTGCAGCCGGTGCACCACGGCGATCACGGTGCGGCCGCTGGTCACGGCCGCCAGCGAGCGTTCCAGGTGCCGGGCGGCCTGCGGGTTCAGCAGTGAGGTCGCCTCGTCCAGGATGAGGATGTCCGGGTCGGCCAGGAGGAGCCGGGCTAGGGCCAGTTGCTGCACCTTCGCCGGGTCCAGCGCGTGTCCGCCGGGGCCGATCCCGCTGTCCACCCCCAGGGTCTCGGCCCACTCCCAGGCGTCGACGGCGCGCAGCGCGTCGGCGATCTCCTCGTCGTCGGCGCCGGGGCGCGCGATGGTGAGGTTGTCGCGCAGGGTGCCCCGGAAGATGTGGTGTTCCTGGGTGACCAGGGCCACCGTGCCGCGCCGGGCGGCCGGGGCGAGGCCCGCGACCTCCCGACCGCCGACAGTGACGCCGCCGGTGTCCGGGGTGTAGATCCCGGCGAGCAGCTTGGCGAGGGTGGACTTGCCGGCGCCGGACGGCCCGACCACGGCCAGCCACTCGCCCTGCCGGACCGTCAGGTCGATGCCGCGCAGCACGTCGTGGCCCGGCTGGTAGGCGTAGCGGAGGTCGCGCACCTCGATGTCCCGCACCTCGCCGGGCCGCGCTTCGCCGCCACTCCCCCGGCCGCCGCGCACCTCGCCCGCCGTCGGTGCGGCGCCCGGGGTGACGGCGGGCGGGGCGGGCTCGCGGAACCGCGCCATCCCCAGCAGTCGCGCCAGCGCGGCGCCGGCCGACTGCAGCGAGTCCAGCCAGAACATCAACTGGTCCAGCGGGTTGAGCAGTTGTGAGGCGTACAGGGTACCGGCGGTGACGGCGGCGAGGGAGACCGTGCCGTGCAGGTAGAGCGTGCCGCCGAAGATCAGCATCGCGGCGACCGGCAGGGCGTAGCTGGTGTCGCAGAGCGGGAGGAAGACGTTGCGCAGCCGCAGGGTGTAGCGCTCGGCGGCGTAGGAGGTGGCGATGTCCTCGTCGACCCGGTCCATCCGGCGGGCGGTCAGCCGCAGCGCCTCGACGGTGCGGGCGCCCTCGACGGTTTCGGCCAGGCTCTCGGTGAGCCGGGAGTAGGTGGCGGCCTCGCGCAGGTAGCCCTGGTGCGCCCGGCGCAGGTACCAGCGGGCGGCGCCGTAGAGCACCGGCACCGAGAGCAGGCAGGGCAGCAGCAGGACGGGGCTGATCAGCGCCAGGGCGCCGAGGGTGAAGCAGACGATGCCGACGGAGGTCATGGTGGCCGGGATCGCGGAGCGGATGGCGTTGGACAGCTGGTCGATGTCCCGGGTGGTGCGGGTGATCAGGTCCCCGGCGTCGGCGTCCTCGACGGTTTCCGGCGGCAGGCCCAGCAGGTCCGAGACGAACTCCTCCCGCAGGTCGGCCAGGATCTTCTCGCCGAGCCTGGCGGCCGCGTACTCGGCGAGCCGGACCAGTACGGCCTGGGCGGCCAGACAGCCGAGGATGAGCAGCACCAGGCGCAGCACGGTGTCGTGGCCGTGGGTGACGTCGGCGACCAGGTTGCCGAGCAGCCAGGGCGCGAACAGCCCGGCGATGGCGGCGCACGCCTGCAGGCCGACGACCACGGCGAATTCGCCGCGGTGGGCGAGGACGGCGCGCCGCGCGTACGCGGCGAGTTCGCGGTTGGAGGCGACGGGCAGCTCGCTCATGCGGCGGCCGTCCAGCGCTGGACCAGCTCGCGGTAGCGGTCGTCGGCCATCAGCGCCTCGTGGGAGCCCTCGGCCGCCAGGCCGCCGTCCAGGACCAGGGCGACGCGGTCGGCCTGGTGCAGCAGCAGGGTGCTGGTGGTGAACACGACGGTGGCGCGGCCCCGCCGCAGCCGGGCGATGCCCTCGGCCATCCGGTTCTCCGTGTGTGCGTCGACGGCGCTGGTCGGGTCGAGCAGGATGAGGACGGCCGGGTCGGCCATCAGGGCGCGGGCCAGCCGCAGGCGCTGTTGCTGCCCGCCGGAGAACTCCCGGCCTCCGGCGGCGATCTCGGTGTCGAGTCCGTCCGGCAGGGCTTCGACGACATCGCGGGCGGCGGCCGCGTCGACGGCCGCCCACAGCGGGTCGTCGGGGTCGCCGGGTGCCAACCGGTCGGCCGGGTCGAGTTCGCGGCGCAGCGGCCCGGCGAACAGGTGGTCCTCGGCGGTGGCGACCAGGATCGTCTCGCGCACCCCGGCCAGCGGCAGGGCGGCCAGCGGCACCCCGGCGTAGGTCGCCGCGGAGTCGACCTGCCGGCCCAGCCGGTCGGCGAGCGCGACCGCGTCGGCGGACGAGCAGACGACGGCGGTCAGGCCCTCGGCGGGCACCCGCAGGCCGGAGTCGGGGTCGGCGAGGACGCCGGGGTCGGGCACGGCTGCGGCGTCCGGGCCGAGCGGAAGGTCCGGGCCGAGCGGGAGATCCGGCGTGGACGGGAGGTCCGGCGCGGTGCGGAGCAGCCGGACGACGTTCTCGGCGGCGACGTGGCCCTGCATGGCCTTGGAGACGGCGAAGGTGATCTGGTTGGTGGGGATCACCAGGTAGGTGGCGTAGCCGTAGAAGGCCACCATCTGTCCGGCGCTGAGTTTCGCGTCGAGGACGAGTTCGCCGGCCAGGGCCACCACGCCGGCGAGCAGCAGGCTGGGCAGGAAGGTCCTGGTGGCGCCGAGCACCGCCGAGGCGCGGCCCTGGCGGAGCGCGGTGGCCCTCAGGCGCTGCGAGCCCTCGCGGTAGCGGGCGGCGAACAGTTCCTCGCCGCCGATCCCCCGCAGGACGCGCAGTCCGCGCACGATGTCGACGGCCTGGTCGGCGAGTTCGCGCTGGTGGGTGCGGAGTTGGCCCTGCCGGCTGCGCAGCACCCGGGCGAGCCGGGTGGTGACCACGAGCATGACCGGCACCGCGATCAGCACGAGCAGGCCGACCTGCCAGGACGCGGCGAGCATGAACGCCGCGACGGCGGCGAAGCCGACCACGCCGCCGACGCCGCGGGCGCCGACCTCCAGGGTCTGGCCGATCAGGCTGATGTCGGAGACGCCGACGGTGACCAGGTCCCCGGCCGAGACCTTCCGGCCGACGGTGCTGCCCAGTTCGCAGGCCTTGCGGGTGACGAACCGCATGGTCTCGTAGCCGGGTTCGACCCGGAGCCTGGTCTCCAGGCGCTCCACGGCCATGGCGGACAGCGCGGAGACCACGCCGACCCCGAGCACGGTCAGGCCCCAACCGACCAGTGCGGTCTGGTTCCTGGCGACCAGGCCCTGGTTGATGGCCTGGCCGATCACGGCGGGGGTCAGTCCGAGTGCGGCCGCCCAGGCGATGTTGCCGAGGCAGTCGAGCAGCAGGACGCGCCGGTGGCGGGCGGCCATCCACAGCAGGTACCGCCACGGGCCGCGCAGGTCGGGGGTTCCGGGTTCCCGGTCGAAGAAGTCACGCACCGTTCAGCCCTCGCGGGTGAAGCCTGCCCCACACTTGCGCCTCCATCTCGGGTCGTCGGCACGGCCATTAACCGCGGAAGCCGAGCGATCTGTCCATTCGTCCAAGGTCCGTCGCCGGGTCCGTCGCCCGGGCCCTTCGCTCGGAGCCGTCGACCTGAGCCGTCGACCTGAGCCGTCGACCGTAGCTGTCACCCGGATCCGTCGACCGGCTGCTGACGGCACGCGTTCAACTGTCAGCCATTCTCGGTTGAACGGCCCCGCCCCGGGGTGATCTTCGCGGTTCCCCCTCAATCCGCGTGCCGGTAGACGGAGATGACGTTGCTCGCGGCCGGCGCTGCGGAGTCCGCGCGCCAGGAGCCGCCGCGCCAGTTGGCGATCCGCTTGACCAGGCGCAGCCCGGCCAGCCTGGCCATCAGGTCCTGTTCGGAGGGCAGCAGCATCCGCTGGGCGATCCGTCGGACGCGGTGTCCGTCCTCATCGAGGTAGAGCACGTCCTGGTCCAGCAGCAGCGACTTCCAGTCGAAGCGCTGGGTGCTGATCGCCATGCCGGAGCCGGCCAGCCGCAGGGTGCTGATCCGTTCGCCCTCCTCGAGGGCCCGCAGTGGCGGGTGCAGGTTCTCGACCACCAGGCTGCCGCCGGGCGCGAGGTGGGCGGCGGCGTTGCGGACCACGGCCAACTGGGCTTCCTGGGTGGTGAAGTGCAGCAGCAGGTTGTAGACGCAGAGCACCAGGCCGAAGCGCCGGTCGGTGGTCCAGTCCTGCGCGTCACCCCGGACCAGCGTCAGGTTGCCGGGCAGCGGCCTTCGGCCGGCGGCGGCCAGCATCTCGGCCGAGTTGTCCACGCCGACCACGCTGCGGGCCGTCCCGGCCAGTGGGAGGGCCAGTCGGCCGGTGCCGACGCCGAACTCCAACACGTCCACGCCGACGGCGAGTTCGGCGAGGTAGGCGATGGTCAGCGGGGTGTCGATCCGGGCGTGCTCCGTGTCGTACCGGGCCGCCTGGTCGGCGTCCCAGGTGAACTCCTCCATGTGCGTTCCCTCCGGTTCGCCCGTCCTCAGCGTTCTCAGCGTCCTCAGCGTGCGTCCCCGGCGTGCGTCCCCGGCGTGCGTCCTCAGCATGCGTCCTCAGCGGCCGAGCCACGGCCGCCACAGGTCCTGGTCCAGCAGGTGCGGCACGGTCGCGAACTGCTGCTCCCAGTACCGCCGTACGCCCCTGCGCGCGGTCGGCGCGGCCGGGTCGGTGCGCGGCGCGCCGGCGGCGGGCAGTGCCACCGAGGCGAGCGGGCCGATCCGGGCTCCGCGGGCGGCCTTGGCGTCGTGGGATCCGGAGCCCAGGTGGAGTCCGCGCAGGCCGGTCTCGTAGCAGTACCGGAGCGGCTCGTAGATCACCACGTTGAAGTACGGGTAGGCGCCGGCGGCCGCGTCGTGGTCGAAGCCGGAGGCCCGCAGGTGGAGCCATTCGCCCCAGCGGTAGGCGAGCGCCACGCCCACCGGTGTCGGCCCGCGCCGGCAGACGAACAGCACGCCGTGGCCGTCGAGGGCCGCGATCTGCCGCTCGAACCGGGTGCGCAGGTCGGCCTCGTCCTCCTCGACGCCGTACTTCTCGTTGCCCAGCCGGGCGAACCGGGCGAGCAGGTCGAGTTCGTCGCCGGGGTCGGCGCGGACGGTGCTCAGGCCCTGCGCGGCGAAGCGGCGGAGCTCCTTGCGGGTGGTCTTGCGCCGGGTGGTGCTCAGCGCGGCGAGGTAGTCGTCGAAGCCGCGGCCCGGTGCGGTCAGCCAGGCGTCGCCGCTGTAGCCGAGCACCGGCGCGAGATCCCCGGCGTACCCGGTGACTTGGCGCAGGCCCCGCTCGGTGAGGTGGAGCAGGTAGGCGTGCTGCTGCCCCTCCGCCGCGGCGAGGGCGGCCAGCCTGTCGAGCAGCGCGGCGACGGTGGCCTGCCGCTCGGCCTCGGTGAGCCGGTCGGCGAGCAGCACCTCGCTGCGGTAGCCGCTGCGGCTGCCGGCCACGCAGTACCGGCCGTCCGGGCCCGGGGCGGCCGCGCGGAAGACGGAGTCCGGGCGGTAGTAGGGGTTGGGCTCGTCGGCCGTGAGGTAGACCGGCAGCGCGCCGGCGGGCCCGGTGCCGTCGTGGGCCACCAGGTAGCGGCACCGCCCCGGGGTCTCCTGCTCGACGAGGGTCAGCCACGGGTGGGAGGCGTACAGCCCAGCCCCGGCGGCCACCGCCGCCCAGTGCGCCGCCGGCACCGTCGCGAGCGTGTCGTGCACCCGTACCTGCACCCGTGTCTCCACCTGTGCCTCCACCCGTGCCTCCATCGTGGCGAAATCCCCTCGTGAATTGCCGGGCCCCACCGCCGGACGGCGGCGAAATCCGGCGCGGAATTGCGGGCCGCCCGGCCGGTGCGGGAAATGCGCGCCGCTTGCACGCCGGACCGTCTGTGGCATCATCCGACGGGGCGGAAATCGAGCTGACGGTCACTCAACCGCCATGTTTTCCACGGGAGGGCTGAGATGGCAAGGGTTCTCATCGGCAACGACTGGGACGAAAACCTCGGCAGGCACGCGGACGGCGCCATCTGGTGGGTCGACCATTTCGTCTGGTTCGCCCGCGACCACGATGTCCTGGTCCTTCCGCAGGCGCCGGAGGAGGAATTCCTGCGGTACGTGACGGAGCACACCGGAGTCGACCGGAAAACGCTCACCGTCGTCGTTCCGCCGAAGCGATCCACGTCGCGTGCCGGAATGCTCACCGGCGAACAGCTCACCGATCCGCGGCTGGCCGCCGAGGTGCTGGCCGCGCTCGGCGGACGGCCGGTGGACGAGGTGTTCCCGATGTGGCCGCACACCTCGGTGGCGGTGCTGGCCGAGCGGCTGGGCGCCCGCGCCGCCCTGCCCGGCCACGCCTTCATCGGCCAGGGCGGCGGCGCCGTGGCCACCAGCAAGGCGGTCTTCCGCGCGGCCGCGGCGGGCGCGGGCGCGCCGCTGCCCGCGGGCGCGGTGTGCGCGGACCTCCCGGCCGCCGAGGAGGCCGTCACGGGGCTGATCGAGCAGGGCCACAGCGTGATGGTGAAGCTGGAGTACGGCGCGGGCGGCGGCGGCAACGAGGTGCTCAGCCCGGTCGACGGCACCCGGCCGGTCGGCGCCCGGCGCACCGTGCACCTGACCGACCGGGCGGCGGTGCGCCGCTACCTGGAAGAGCACTGGGCCTGGCTCACCGACGACGGGGCCCATCTGCTGGTCGTCGAACGGTACTTCGCCGACAGCCGCGCCTACTACGCCGAGTTCCGCATCGAGGACGAGGAGGTCGCCTTCGGCGGCCTCGGCGAGCTGATGCACGCCCCGCGCTACCTGGCCGAGGTGACGCCGCCCGAGCTCGCCGCCGAACTGCAGGCCGCGCTGATCGAGGGCGGGCGGAAGGTCTGCGCACCGCTGCACGCGATGGGCTACCGGGGCAACCTGAGCGCCGATGCGATCATCACCCCGGACCGGCAGGTGCTCTTCACCGAGTGGAACGGCCGGATCACCAGCTCCACGCACGCCTACCGCGTCCTCGGCGAGACCGTGGTCGGCCCCGGCTACACCAAGGACCGGATACTGCTCACCAACGTCTGGCCGCGCGGCTGGGCCACCCCGTCCTTCACGGCGATGCGCGACGCCGTCGCCGGCGCGGGGCTGGCGTACGACCCGGCCACCCGGACCGGCGTGATCATCGTCAGCGGCCACAACCCGGAGCGGCTCGGCGCGACGTACTGCACGGTGGCGGCCGATCCGGACGACGCCTGGGAGGTCAACGAACGGCTCGGCGAGCTGTTCATCCCGGCCTGACCGGCCGCCTTCCCACACCCGCCCGACCTGCCCGACCTGCCCGACCTGCCCGACGGGAGCGCAGCATGACGCGGAAGCAGACCGACAACCCCGGCGAGCCGGTCGCCGAACCGGACGACGCCCCGCCCGCCCCCGACGAGACCCTGGTCCGCCGGTTCCGCGCGACCGCCGCCCGGTTCGGCGACCGGCTCGCCGTGCACGGCCCCTCGGGCCGCTGGACCTACCGCGAACTGGACGCCGTCTCCGACGCGTTGGCCGCCCGGATCCGGCCCACGGCCGGCCCCGGCGACCGGGTCGCGCTCTGGTGCGGCCACGACCTCGCGGCGGTCGCCGCCGTCCTGGCGGTGCTCAAGACGGGCGCGGCGTACGTCCCGCTGGACCCGCAGCAGCCCAAGGCGCAGCCCGCCGTCCTCGCCGACACCGCCCCGGCGCTGGTACTCACCGACGCCGCCCACGCCCGCGTGGCCGAGCGGGCAGTCGACGGGCGGCCGGTGCTGACCATCGCCGGGGGCGATCCCGGGGGCGATCCCGGGAGGCCGGCGTTCGCGTCGGAGGACGCCGTCGGGGCGCCCGCCCGGGTCCTGCCGGACGGCGGTACGGAGACCAACCGGGAGGTGTCGGCGCAGGCGCTGGCGTTCGCCGGACGCCTGAAGCTCACCGCCCGGGACCGGGTGCCGCTGATCGCCCGGCACGCCCTGGACGGCTCGGTGCCCGAACTGTTCGGCGCCCTGCTGACCGGCGCGAGCCTGCACGTCCTCAACCCGTACGCGGCGCCGCCGGCCACCCTGCTGGGCGACCTCGCCGGCCAGCGGGCGACCGTAGTGCACTGCACGCCCGACCTGCTGCGGCTGTTCCTCGTCCAGTTGGAGGCGGGCGCGCCCGCGCCGGAGCTGCGGGCCATCGCCGTCGCCGAGACCGCCGCGGGTGCCGACGCCAGCGCTGAGGACGGCAGCACCCGCGACGTGCCCGGGGTGGCCCGCCACTTCCCCGAGGCCGTGCTGGTCGCCGGGTCCGCCGTGGCGCGCCGGCCCGAGCCCGCCGAGGCGGAGGTGGTGCTGCGCGCCCACCCGACGGTCCGCCACGCGGCCGTGCTGGCCGACCCGCAGGCCCCGCCCGGCCACCGCCTGATCGGCTACGCCACCGCGCCCGGCCCGCAGGCCGCCGCCCCCGAGGACCTGCTGCGCTACCTGCGCGCGGCGCTGCCCGCGCACGCGGTGCCGCAGCGGGTCGTCGTCCTGCCCAGGCTGCCGCTGGACGCGGCCGGCCGGCTCGACCGGTCCCGGCTGCCCGCGCCCCGGGCGGCGGAGCCGGACGGCGAGCCGCGCACGGAGCAGGAGCGCCGGGTCGCCGCACTCTGGTGCGAGGTGCTCGCCCGCGAGACGGCGTCCCTGCCGGACGAGTTCTTCGCCAGCGGCGGCGACTCCGGCCGGGTGATGGGCCTGCTGCAGCGGGTCAGGGCGGAGTACGGCGTGGCCGTCTCGCTGCCGGCCTTCCTGGCCGCCCCCACCTTGGGGACCTTGACCCGGCTCGTCGCCGGGGCGGTCCCCGCCCCTTCCCCCGCTCCCGCCACCGGGCCGGGATCCGCCCGGGACGACGCCCGCGGATCCGCCCCGGAGTCCGCGCAACCACCGCAGAAGGAGGCAGGCCCGTGCGCCTGAACAGCTACGACGGCTGGTCCCCGCTCCAGGAAGTCATCGTCGGATCGGCCGAGAACTACACGACCCACGAAACCGAACTCTCCTTCCAGCTGTTCTTCTACGACCAGATCGCCGAGCAGAAGTCCTTCTACGACCGCCAGTACTACCCGGTGATCTCCCCGCGCGGCACCGGCGGGAGCTCGGGGGCGGGCGCGCAGTCGCCCATCAAGCAGCGGTACGTCGAGGAACTGAACGAGGACGTCGAGGGCATCGCCCGGACCCTGGAATCGCTCTCCGTCACGGTGCACCGGCCGATGCCGCTGGCCGACGTCAGCCGGGTGGAGACGCTGGCCTGGCCGGCCGCCGTGCTGCCGCCCCTGAACATCCGGGACAACACCCTGATCCTGGGCGACGAGATCATCGAGACCCCGCCGCAGGTGCGGTCCCGGTACTTCGAGACGCAGTTGCTGAAGAAGGTGTTCCAGGGCTACTTCGAGCAGGGCGCCCGGTGGACGGTGATGCCCCGGCCGATCATGACGGACGCCTCCTTCGACCCCTCGTACGCCGAGCGCTCCCCCGGCGGGCCGGCCGAGTTCATCAAGGAGCCCGCGCCCTCGCCCTACGACACCGGCTTCGAGATGATGATCGACGGCGCCCAGTGCCTGCGCCTGGGCCGGGACCTGATGATCAACGTCTCGACGGCCAACCACGCCCTGGGCGTCGACTGGCTCGAACGCCACCTGGAGGGCCGGTTCCGGATCCACCGCGTCTCGATGACGGACAACCACATCGACAGCATGGTGCTCGCGCTGCGGCCGGGCCTGCTGCTGGTGCGCACGCCGCGGGTCGCGGAGATGCTGCCCGAGGCGCTGCGCAAGTGGGACATGATCTTCGCGCCCGAGCCGGAGATCAACGCCTTCCCGTCCTATGACGACGACGACCTGGTGCTCACCAGCCCGTACATCGACCTCAACGTGCTGTCGGTGGACCAGGAGACGGTCCTGGTCAACGAGGCCTGCCCGGAGCTGATGCGGACCCTGGAGCGGCACGGCTTCACCACCGTGCCGGTCCGCCACCGGCACCGCCGGCTGTTCGGCGGCGGCCTGCACTGCTTCACCCTGGACACCGTCCGCCGCGGCTCGGCGCCCGAGGACTACCTGGGCTGACCGGACCCGGCACGACGCGGGGGCGGTCCCGTCCTGGGACCGCCCCCGCGTCGTGGCAGCACGCCCTACGGCTCCCGGTGCTGTGCGGCGCCGCGCGGCACCAGGCAGTCGATCGGCGGCCGGGGGCGCGGGATGTGCGGCACCCGCTCCAGCCCGAGCCGGATCCGCAGCCAGGCCCACAGGTCCAGGTGCGGCTTGCGGCTGCGGTGCCGGAAGGTCTCCCCGGTGTCCTCCTGGGCGACGGTGCGCAGCACGGTGTCCCCCGCCTCGAAGACGGTGAGGATCTCCACCAGGCGGTCGATCGCCAGGTGTACCGAACGGTCGTACAGGTGCTCGTCGTTGTCCTGCGGCAGGACCTCCGGCCGCACCACCTCGACCAGTTCACCGCCGTCCAGCCGGGAGGCGACCAGGTGCAGGCTGGCGCCGATGCGCCGGTAGTCCTTGCGCAGGAAGGCGAAGAACACGCAGTGGTTGCCCTTGTACTGCGGGAGGTAGCCGCCGTGGATGTTGATCATCAGGCCGCCGGCCTCGATGACCGGACGCCGCAGGTACGTCGTCCCGCAGACCACCGTCACGTCCGGCTCGACGCCTTCGAGGAATGCCGTGGCCTCCGGCCCGTTGATCCAGTCGACCCGCAGCACCCGCTCCGGCGCGGGCTCCACCGGCGGCGTCAGCGCGGCGAAGTAGCGGCGCCGGTACGCGGACCGGCCGGTGTAGCGCTGGCGGCGCACCTGGTAGGCCCGGGCGAGCCCGTCCGTCCAGGCGCGCCGCGCCCACAGCCGGCGCTGCTGCTCGGCACCCGGCTCGACGACGACGCCGACCAGGTCCAGGTCGCGGGCGATCCGGGCGGTCAGGTAGCGGTGGTGCGGGTCGTCCGAGCAGAGGACGGCCACCCGCAGGCGCTCGCCCGGGGCCGCCGGGGTGCGGTGCCACTCGTGGCCGTTGCGGCGTTCCACACTCATCGCAGCACCTGGCCGGCGGGAAGTGCGGCGGGCAGGCCCTCGGGCAGACCGGAAGGACCGGAGGGAAGACCGGCAGCGCGGGCGGCGGGAAGGCCGGCGGGGGTGCGCGGCCGGGAGCGGCCGTCCCCGGCGGGGCGCAGGAACCGCTCCAGGCGCAGCGGGTGGTACAGCTCGTGCATGGGGTGGGGCCGTCCCTTCAGGGCGGCGACGACGGCCTGTGCCACGCTCGGTGCCTGGGCGAAGCCGCCCGTGTTGTGTCCACCGGTGATGACACCGACCCCGTCGGCGGTGGTCGGCAGCGTCTCGAAGACGCCGAGGTTGGCGGAGGTCCAGGGGCGGACGCAGACCCGGCGGCTGCGCCGCAGCGAGCCGTCCGCGCGGGCCCGGGCGTACGCCTGCGGGAAGAACTGCCGGCAGGTGTCCTCGACGGCGGCGAACATCCGCTCCAGGGCGGCGGGGTCGACGTCGGCCGGGTCCGCGCCGGTGTAGCCGTAGCCGGAGCCGACGACCAGGACCGGGCGGCCGGCCCCGTCGGTCCCCAGGGTCACGTTGGCGTCCTCGGTCAGGTGGCCGCGCCGGGCGATCTTGAGCGAGTGGAGCAACCCCGGCTCCGGATTGGGCAGTTCCATCCAGACGCCGAGCACGCCCTGGATCCGGCCGGCCGAGCGGGTGCCCGCCAGCAGCTCCCGGCCGTAGGCCCCCGGCGAGAACACGAAGCTGTCGGCCGTCACCACCTCGCCGGGCAGGCGCACGCCGTGCAGCCGTCCGCCGTCGGCCCACTCCAGCCGCTCGACCGGGGTGGACCAGCGGAACACCGTCCCGGCCCGCTCCAGCCAGGAGACCAGCCGGGCCATGAAGGCGTGCACGTCCACCGTGAATCCGGGCACCTCCAGGCCGCCCGCCAGGTCCGCCGTCGCACCGGCGAGCCCGGGGTGGCGCCGGCGCAGCTCCCTGGGGCCGAGGACGCCGCGCAGCGCACCGAGGCCGGCGTGGCGCTGGACCGACTGCTCCAACTGCGCCTCGTCCGTGTAGAGCCGGAGGATCCCCGGCGTGTACCCCACGTCCCGGAAGAGCCCCGGGCACTCCTCCCGGAGCGTGCGCCAGAGCGTGCGGCTCTCCCGGTTGAACGACAGGATGTCGTCGTGGTAGATCTGGGCCAACCAGCCCGGGACGCCCTCGAATTCGGCCGTCCAGCGCTCCTCCTCGGCCGTGAACGGTGTCGCCTTCACGTTCCAGCCGCGGGCGTCGAGCGAGCGGCGGAAGACCCCGTTGACGAACGGCCGGTCGGCGGCGGTCCTGGCGTGGTAGTCGTCGGCCTCGGTCAGGGTGAACATCCGGGCACCGCCGCCACCCCGGCTGCAGCCGTACGCGGACCAGTGCAGCGCCGTCCTCGGGTCGGGCCGCGCGTCGAGGATCCGGAGCCGGTGGCCGGCGCGGACCAGGTACCAGGCGGTCAGCAGGTTGACGACCCCGGCGCCGACCAGGACGACGTCGCGGCCGGGGGACTCCGGCAGCGCCACCCGCTCGCCGTCCGCGCGGCAGCGCTGCTCGGCGTGCCGGAGCGCCGTCAGGAAGGCCCCGGTCGGCGGGCCGACGACCTCGAAGAGCGGACGCGAGG
This sequence comes from Kitasatospora sp. NPDC023385, assembly GCF_055664045.1. NCBI lineage: Bacteria > Bacillati > Actinomycetota > Actinomycetes > Kitasatosporales > Streptomycetaceae > Kitasatospora > Kitasatospora sp. NPDC023385. Next base: position 74,080 of record NZ_JBVOOL010000025.1, read on the forward strand.
CGTCCGCCCGCCCGACCGGGGCCTCCCCCGCTTCGAACGCCCGTACCGTCACCAGGCCCTGGTCCGATGACGCGGGTTCCCCGTCCGCGGCCTCCCGGTCGTCGGCGACGACGACGGCCCGCCGGGGATCGGTGCGGAACCCGGCGTGCTCCCGCGGGTCCGTCCCGTCCTCGACGAGGTCGCGCACCGCGCGGTCCACTGGGCCGGTTACGACTATGGGCATGGTGGTTCCCTACGATCGTTCGTTCTGACGTTCGTTCGCCGGTGCAGGTGCTTGCCGGGGCAGGTGTCCGCCGGTGCAGGCACTCGCCGGGTGGTCAGGCGAGCCGCTCGACGGCCAGCGAGGACCAGGAGTTGGGGCCGTCGCCGAAGGCCAGCACGTGCTCGCCCGGCCGGATCGCCCCGCGGTCGGCGCAGTGCGCCAGGGAGACCAGGCTGTCCGCCGAGAAGCAGTGCCCGAACTCGGCCATCGGGCCGACCAGCAGGCGGTCGACCGGCACGCCCATCGCCGAACAGAGGAACTGCTGGGCGACGGTGCGGTAGTTGGGGAAGAGCAGGTGGTCGAAGTCCTCGGCCGCGCGGCCGCACTGCCGGGCGATCTCCCCGGTGCCCGCGACGGCCAGCGCGACCGTGGCCAGGATCCGGTCACCGGTGCCCGCCCCGGCCGTGGCCCCGGCGTCGGTGACGGTGGAGACGCCGTGCACGGCGAAGCGCACGCCGCATCCGGACGGTTCGGCGGCCGGTTCGGCGGCCGGTTCCGCGGCTGCTTCGGCGGCGGTGACCAGGCAGGCCACGGCGCCGTCGCTGACCACGGAGAGGGTGTCGGCCTGGCTCCGGTCGCCGTCCAGCACCCGGTCGGCCAGCAGGAGGAGCACCCGGCGGTGGGCGCCCGAGGCGAGCGCCTGCCCGGCGAGGTGCAGCGCCGGGCCGAGGTTGCCGCAGTCGTGCCCGGACACCCGCAGGTACCGGGTCGCGGGCAGGCCGAGTCCGCGGACCAGCCGGGTCAGCGAGTCGCTGCTGCCGTGGTCGTTCTCGCTGACGTAGACCAGCAGGTCGGGCGGTTCGACGGCGGCCTCGACGGTCCGGGCGCCGGCCGCCGCGGCGAGCTGCCAGATCTCGCGATCGCTCGCCCGGTACCAGGACAGGCCGGTGTCCGGGGCGAGCAGTTCGGGCTCCAGCCGGTCGGCGAGTTCGGCGATCGGGCGGCGCTCGCCGTGTACGTACGCGATGGCGGAGAGGTGCAGGCCGGTCATCGGCCGCCGCCGGAGGTCACGTCCATGAGACCACGGTGCGGTCGTCGATGAAGCCCATCAGGAAGGACAGGTTGGTCCGGTTCCCCCTGCTGGTGTCCACGGCGTGCACGTAGGCGCCGTTGAAGACGTAGACGTCCCCGCGCCCGACGTCGACCCGCAGTTCGTCGAAGCCGGCGAGGGTGTCGGCCGGGTAGGAGAACCCGGTGTGCTCGATCCCCAGGCGCCGCCGGCTCTCGTCGTCGGGGCGGATGTTCCAGATCACCAGCCGCCCGCCCTCCTCGTGTTCGACGCACATGTTGACGGCGCAGACCTCGTGCTCGCGCACGCGCTGGATCTCGAAGCCCGCCTGTCGCGGGTCCGCGCACTGCGCCTCGTCCTCGTGCGGTTCGAGGGCGAAGCTGCCCTCCTTGTCCCAGGCCCGGACCAGGGCCGGGCAGGCCTCGGCGCCCTCGTGCTCGGCGATCCTCAACACGGCTCCGTGCCGGGCGAGTTCGCCGGCCAGGCCGGACCGGAAGGTGTCCCAGGGCGAGCCGGGCACGTCGAGCACCTCGCGGACGTGCGCCGCGATCCGCGCGGTCTCGGCGAGGTAGGTCGCGGTCGACTTGTTCCAGTGGTACGAGCCGATGTAGTGCGAGGGCTCCCCCTCGCGGTGGCGGCGCGCCGGGCTGGACCAGAACCGGGCGACGGACTCCTTGCGCGCCTCCTCCGGGATCACCCCGCGGAACATGACGCCGAGCCGCCGGCCGCGCAGCACCTCCAGGACCAGCCCGGGGTCGAACGCGGTCCGCTCCTCGAGGCGGAAGAACTCCGGGTCCGCCTCGAACCCGGCGACTGGACGAGCTTGTGGACTCACGGTCGTTCCGCCTTTCCGTCGGCGACGCCGGGTGTGTCGATCACGCCCTCGCCCCCCGCCGCACCGCGAAGGTGTCGCCCACGACGTAGCCGTCCAGGCCGTGCTCCTCGCCGTACCGGATCAGGTCGCTGGTCCGGTTGATGAAGCCGCGCCCGGAGAAGTTGAGCGAGGTGTTGCACAGCACGCTGAACCCGGTCAGCTCGCGGAACGCCGTCAGCAGCCGGGCCATCTCCGGGTTCTGCTCGGGGGTCACCGTCTGCGCCCGCGCGGTGCCGTCGACGTGGGTGACGGCCTGCAGCTCGTCGGACTCCACCTGGCTGAAGTAGAGCATCCACGGGTCGGGGACGGAGCCGCGGAACCAGCGGTCGGCGTCCTCCTCCAGACAGATCGGGGCGATCGGCCGGTACGCCTCGCGCTGCTTGATCTTGTTGAGCCGGGTGGTGGTGTCCCGGCTGAACGGCGCGGCCAGGATGGAGCGGTTGCCGAGCGCGCGCGGGCCCATCTCCCAGCGGCCCTGCGCCCAGGCGATCACGCTCCCTTCGCCGATGTGGCGGGCCACCTCGGCGAAGTCCAGCGGCCGGACGTCGAACCGGGCCGGGTCGAAGGCGGCGTCCTCGACGAAGGCGTCCCCGGCGTAGACGTCCCAGTCCACCGCCGCCGATCCGGTGTAGTGCAGCTGCGCGTCGATGGCCGTGCCGAGGGCCGAGCCGCTGTCGTTCGGGCAGGGCGGCACGAACACCTCGGGGAACAGGCCGCTCTCCCGCCAGCGGCGGTTCCACTCGCAGTTGAGCGCGCACCCGCCGGAGATCAGCAGCGGGTAGCCCCGGGTGAGCTCCTTCGCCGCGTAGTCGTGGAAGCGGTCGAAGATCGCGTCCGACAGCCGGGCGGCCACGTCCTTGTAGGCCTGGGACTCCACACCGATGTCGTGGAACGGGGTCCAGGTCATGTCGTCCTTGGCCAGGCTGAGGATGATCTGGTCCTGGTTCAGGATGAAGTCGATCAGCTCCTGCTCGACCGCCGTGGGGCCGCCCGGCCGGGCGAAGCCGGTCAGGGCCATCTGCTTGCCGGCGTCCTGGAGGCGCAGCAGGCCCTTGTTCGCGGGGAAGCGCGGGTCGGCGAGGGCGAACAGGTAGGCGTACTTGTTGCCGGGGTCCGCCAGGACGTGGCGCAGGTGGGTCACCGTGCCGTGCTCGTCGACCAGGTAGAAGGAGCCGATGTTGCCCTCCCAGACCAGGCAGTAGCAGGGCTGCCCGGGCCGGAAGGAGGAGAGGCCGAGCGCCGTCATGATGTGCGACCGCTCGTGCGTGGACGAGAAGATCCGGACGTCCTTGCCGAAGAACCTCCCGGCCTCGTCCGACACCGCGCCCGGGCCGACGCCGAAGTAGCCCGTCCGGGACGGCGGTTCGACGGAGTACGCGCCCTTGACCCAGCCGCCGACCGCCACGGCGTCGGGGATCCGGCCGAGCCGTTCCGCGGCGAGCAGCAGCACTTCGGCGGTCAGCCGGTCGTAGCGCGGGAAGGAGTCCTTCTCGGCTTCCAGGGAGAACAGCAGCCGGCCGTCATCGATCGCGGCGATCGCACCGTCATGACCTTCTTTGAATCCCAGAATCAGCATCTTGCCCACCTCCGAGCGGTCTGTCTGCGTCGAGTTCGAGCAGGGCTGTGCGATCGAGCTTTCCGTTGTGCGTCCGGGGGAACGCGTCCACGATCACGAACCGGGACGGGACCATGAAATCAGGCAGTTTCCCGGCCGTATAGGCGCGCAGACCGCGCTCGTCGACCACCTCGGCCGACTGCTGATCGAGCGTCAGAACGGCGAGCAGCGAACGGTTTTCCGCCCGGTCACCGGCGACCAGGACGGCGGCGTCCGCGACCCCGGGGTGTGCCGCCAGCACCGCCTCGACCTCGGCGGGATCGACCCGGACCCCCCGGATCTTCACCTGCTCCTCCGCCCGGCCGACGAACTCCAACGACCCGTCGCCGCGCCGGCGCACGAGGTCGCCGGAGCGGTACATCCTTCCCCCGGAGCCGAAGGGGTCGGCGACGAAGCGTTCGGCGGTCAGTCCGGTCCGGCCGAGATAACCGTGGGCCAGTCCCACCCCCGAGGCGTACAGCTCGCCGACCTCCCCGTCGGGGACCGGCCGCAGCCGCTCGTCCAGGACGTGGACCGGCTTGCCGGCCAGGCCCCGGCCGATCGGCACCGGAGCGTGGGCCACCGTCTCGGCGCCGACCCGGTGCGTCGTCACGAAGACCATGCACTCCACCGGCCCGTAGCCGTTGACGAAGCGCAGCCCCGGAAACTCCCGCACCACCCGGGCGGCGTGCCCGGGTGAGAGCGGTTCGCCGCCGACCAGCAGGTCCCGCAGCCCCGCGAACGCCTCCGGGTGGGTGTCCATGATCACGTGGAACAGGACGGTCGGGAGGTTCATCGTGGTGACGCCGTGCCGGGCGACGAGCCGTGCCATCCGGAGCGGATCGGGGCTTCCCGGGTGGATCACGCAGGCGCCGCCGGAGAGCAGCGGCCCCCACAGCTCCAGCGCGAAGGCGTCCCAGGAGACGGGCGCGCACTGCAGCCAGACGGTCTCCGGGCCGAACCGGGTGTACTGCTGCCCGAGGACGGTGCCGACGATCGCCCGGTGCGGGGCGGCGACCACCTTCGGCCGGCCGGTGGAGCCGGAGGTGAAGATCACGCAGGCGGTGTCCCCCGGCCGGGCGCGGGCGGCGCCGTGCGGCAGCGCGGGGCCGGGGCCTCTGCCGGCATTGAGACGGCCGGTGAGGTCCGTCGGGTCCGTCGGGTCCGCCGGGTCCGTCAGGGGGACGAAGGCCGCCGGGGTGCCGAGCCGGTCCGCGTCCGCCGCCGCTCGGGCGACCACCACGGCCGGGTCCGCGTCCTCGACCATGGCGCGCAGCCGCTCCGCCGGGAAGGCCCGGTCCAGCATCAGGTAGCCGGCCCCAGCCTTCAGCGCGGCCAGGATGGCGATGACCATCTCCGTGCCGCGTTCCAGGTGGACGCCGACCAGCGCCCCGCGCCGCACCCCCGCGTCCACCAGGCGGCGGGCCAACCGGTCCGCCCGTTCGTCCAATTCGCGGTAGCTGAGCCGTTCGTCCTCGCAGGCGACCGCCAGGGCCCCCGGAGTCGCGGCCGCCCGCTCCTCGAAGATCTCGTGCAGGCACCGGTCGGTGGGTGCCCCGGGCCGCCAGGACGGCAGGTCCCCGTTGAGTCCGATGTCGGCGGCCACCGCTACGCGCCCCGGCCGGTGCCGCTCGGCGCGGCGGGCCGGCGGGAGATCGGCGGCAGCGGGTCCTTCCGGTCGGAGTCGCCGAGCCGGCGGGCGACGCCCGCGACCGTGGGGTCGTCGAAGAACTCGCGGACGCCGAGCCTGGCCCCGAGCACCGCACGGATCCGGCTGACCAGCCGGGTGGCCGCCAGCGAGTGCCCGCCGAGCAGGAAGAAGTCGTCGTCCACCGCGATCGGCGCGCGCTGGAGCACCTCGGCGAAGAGTCCGCACAGGGTGTCCTCCAGCGGCGTGCGGGCGCCCCGCTCGGCCGTCGGGACGGGCGCGGAGGGCGGTAGGACGGGCCCGGGGGGCGGCGGGACGGGCCCGCGCCCGACCGGTCGCTGCTGCCGGACGGCCCGGCCGCGGTCGAGCGGGAAGTCGAGGCGGGCCCGGCCGATCGGCGCGTCGGGGTCCGCGGCCGCGGCTTCGAGCAGGAGCAGCAGGCTGCGGGCCAGGTGCCGGGCGGTGTCCCGGTCGAACAGGTCCACCGCGTAGGCGAGCACGCCGTCGATGCCGCCCGGGCCGCCGCTCGGGGAGCGGGTCTGGTTGAGGTCGAAGACGAGGTCCAGCGTGCCGCTGTCGGTGTCGATGCTCTCGTGGCGGCTCCGGACGCCCTTCAGGTCCAGTGCGTTCTCCACGCCGTCGTAGAAGGCGATGGAGACCTGGTGGAGCGGGTTGCGGTCGAGCGACCGCTCCGGGTTGAGCGCGTGGACCAGCTTCTCGAAGGGGAGGTCCTTCTGCTCGAAGGCGGCCAGGTCGGTGTCCCGGACGCGGCCCAGCAGGGTCCGGAAGTCCGGATCGCCGGAGGTGTCGACGCGCAGGACGAGGGTGTTCACGAAGAAGCCGACCAGGTCGCCCAGCGCGTCGTCGCCGCGGTCGGCCACCAGGGTGCCCACCGGAATGTCCGCCCCGGCGCCCAGCCGGGTCAGCAGTGCGGCGACCGCGGCGTGCAGCACCATGAACGTCGTGGCCTGGCTGTCGCGGGCCAACTCCTGCAGCCGACCGTGCAGTTCGGGCACCACCCGGAAGGGCACGGTGCCGAGCTCCCGGCTGGGGACGGACGGCCGGGGACGGTCCACCGGGAGATCCAACTCCACCGGTACGCCCGTGAGTTCGCCACGCCAGTGGGCCAACTGCCGGGCCAGCACGCTCTCCGGGTCGTCCTCGCGCCCGAGGACCGCGCGCTGCCACACCGCGTAGTCCCGGTACTGGACCGGCAGCAGGGGCCAGCGCGGCGGCGATCCCGCCAGCCTGGCCGCGTACGCCTGGGCGAGGTCCCGCCAGAACGGCCCGGCCGACCAGGCGTCCCAGGCGATGTGGTGGAACACCAGCAGCAGCACGTGCTCCTGCGGCGCCAGGACGAACAGCCAGGCGCGCAGCGGCCGGTCCACCGTCAGGTCGAAGCCGCGCCCGGCGGCCTCGGCCACCGCGGCACGGACCTCCGGTTCGGTCGACTCGGCCACCACGAGGGCCGGCCGGCCCTCGCCGACGGGCAGCACCCGCTGGCACGGGCCACCGTCGACCAGCGGGAACACCGTGCGCAGGACCTCGTGCCGCGCCGTCACGTCCCCGAGTGCCGCCTCCAGCGCCACGGCGTCCAGCGGGCCCGACAGCCGGAACGCCTCCGCCGAGTTGTGGGCTGCCGAGAATCCCTCGACCTGGTTCAGGAACCAGAACCGCTCCTGTCCGAACGACAGCGGCGCCGCAGACATGTCCCCTCCGTTTCCTGCTACTCGCTTCTGCTCTCTCTGCTGCCTTCTACTGCCTTCTACTGCTGTGCCGGCGGTATCAGGCCGTCAGGCTCGCGGGCCTGAGGTCCGTCCAGGTCCGCTCGACGAATTCCAGGCATTCCGCCCGGCTCGCCGTCGTCAGGGCGATCCGCCAACCGGCGGGGACGTCAAGGAAGTCGGGCCAGAGCGAGTGCTGCCCCTCGTCGTTGACCAGCACCACGAAGGGGGCCTCGGGGTCGTCGAACGGATTCAATTCTCCACCTTTCCGCGCGCCTTGATCCTGCCTCGGTCCTGCCTCGGGAATCGCCTCGGCATCGTCTCGGCATCCCGACCACTACATCCGACCGGCCCGGGCGTGCACAAGCTTTTCCCGGTGCGGCCCGAGCACCGCCCGTACAACTGTGACGCAATGTCAGTTGCACGGTCTTGCAAGGCATTTCCGGCGCATTCCCGCTGTCCCCTGCGCCGATTCCTTGCCTCGTCACCCCGTCGGCAGGACCGCGCCCGCCGGACGCACCGCCACCGGCCGGGACGCGCTGTGCACCTGCCCGCCCGCCACCACGATCGCCCGGACGGCGTGCTCGTGGTGGGCGAAGGCGTGCTCCCCCACCTCCACCTCCGCCCGCACCTTGACCGGGCTCCCGGGCACCAGCAGCACCCGCTGCGGCTCCGGTACGGCCAGGCCGTGCGCCGCGGCCTTGGCCACCTGGACCAGCACCGCCGCCGGGAAACCCTCCCCCGCGCCGTCGGCCGCGGTGAGCGTCACCTCGACCTCCACCCTGCCCGGACGCGGCCAGACCGCCGGGCAGTCCAGGGCGATGCTCCGCACCGGCGTGCCGGCGGGCAGGTCGAGCACCGGCCCGCAGCGGTGGCAGGCCCACACCTCCCGCCGCAGCCGGGGGTAGGCCGGATGCCGCCCGGTCACGGTGGCCGTCGGCCCGTCGCAGTACGGGCAGTGCCCGGCGCCGGGCACGGCCGTCGTCTCCAGGAAGTCCTCCCAGACCTCGTTCAGCGCGGACTCGCTGACCTGCCCGAAGTCGTGCAGGTCGAGCGCCACGCCGTACTCCGCCTCGGCCACCAGCTCCAGCAGCCGCTCCACCGGGTCGCCCTCGGCGTCCGTCGGCACCACCGACGGATCCCCTTTGAGCGCGGCCACCGCCACGCTCACCTGCGCGTCGAGTTCGGCCAGGCCCATGGCCGGCAACAGCCCGGCCAGCGGCAGTTCGCGCAGCGCCTGGATCGCCAGCCCGGCCTGCCGCAGCCCGGCTCGCGCCTGCCCCTCCGCACGGGATCCGGGCCGGTCGAGCAGCGCGGCGAGGTCCTCCAGCCGGGCCGGGTCGGCCCCCGGGACGGGCACCACCCAGGGCAGGCCGAGCACCACGTGGTGCGGCACCTCCCGGCCGCCCGCCTGCCGGTTCAGCAGGACGCCGAGCTGTCCCACGGTGGCCCCGGCCGCCGCGGCGCGGTGGGCGAGGCGATTGAGCCTGACGTCCGGGACCATCCGGTGCACGGCCCCGATGAAGGCGGCGGCGCCGCCCTGCGCGAAGGCGTTGGCCAACCGGTAGTCGGCGGCGACCAGGCCCTCGCCGGGCCGCCAGGAGGTGCAGCTGTTGGCGAAGACGACGTCGGCGCGGACCTCGCGGGCCGGGACGGCCCCGGCCGCGTCCACGCCAGGGCGGAAGCACCGCCCGGTGAAGGCGCAGCTCGGCGCCCCGGCGGGCACCGGGTCCGGTCCGGGCGCCAGGACCGGTACGGGCACCAGTACCGGTACGGGCACCGGGCCCGGTACGGGAGCCGAGGCGGTGACGGCGCCGCAGACCACGGTGTCGGCGAGGACCAGGCCGTGCTCGCGTCCGGCGGCGGCGAAGGACACCAGGCCGTGCCGCCGCCCGGTGAGCAGCGGTGCCACCACCTCGGAGCGGGCGTCGGCGCCGGTGACCCAGTGCAGACCGGGGACGTCCTGCCGCTGCGGGCCGCCCCACGGGGCGATGCACAGCTGCGGGTGCTCGGGCGGCGTCCGCAGGCCGCAGCCCAGGCCCTTGGCGATCAGCCGGCTCAGGTCCTGCGGAGTCCGGCCGCACAGCACACCGAGCGCCGCCTCCCCCCGGCCGGCGCGGCGCAGCGCGGCCGTCGCGTCAAGGGCTTCGAGGACGAGGTCCAGGGGCAGCTCGTCGGCGAGGGCGGCCAGTACGACGTGGTCGGCGCGGGCGTCGAGCGCGGGCAGGTCGCGGGGCGCGCACTCGGCGAACGTCCCGCCGACGCGTTCCGCGAGGGCGGCGCCGAGCGGGGCGGCGGCCGAGCCGGGCGGTGCCAGCACCAGCACGCCGCCGGCCGGGCGGGGCGGCGGGCCTTCCGGCAGGCCGCTGGGCCGGAGCGGGTCGGCGGGCAGTCCGGTGAGCAGGCCGGCGAGCCGGTCGTCGGCCTCCCCGAGGACCGGGATCCGGGCCGGATCCCGCAGGACGTCGAGGTAGTCGGCCGGGTCGGGGTGCGCCGAGTACGGCGGGCGGAGGGTCACGGTGTCACCGCGACCGCGTCGTCCGCGCCGTCCGCGTCGACCACGTCGACCACGTCGACCGCATGGACCGTGAAGCCGCCCGGCCGGCCGACCCGGGAGGCGATCCGCCGCACCGCCAGGTGGTCCGCGGCGACCTGCGCCGGGTCGGGGTCGGCGAGCACCGCCACCCCGAGCTTGTGCGCGTCCATCAGGTCCAGGGTCCGCGGCACCTCGTCGCCGTCCCTGACGTTGACCTTGAGGTGGCAGCAGCTCGGCAGTTCGGTGATGGCGTCGAGGCCGGCGATCCCGCTGATCGGCCCGGCCGAGCGGACGGAGAAGAAGACCACCAGGACGGTCATCTCCAGGTCGTAGTCCAGGCGGACGGCGCCCTCCCCGGCCAGGTGGCGCACCGCGCGGTCGATCAGGTTGTCGCCGGTGGCGAGTTGGCAGGCCCACGGCTGCGCTCCGCCCGGCGGCCTGGCGTTGACCTCCATCAGGAGGGGCCCGCGGTCGGTGACCATCACCTCGGTGTGCGCGACGCCGAACCGCACGCCCAGGGCGTCCAGCACCTGCCGGGTGTAGCGCAGGAGTTCATCGTGGCCGGGCGCGTCGTGCGGGACGAACTCCATGCTCTCGTAGATCGCCGTCCGGCCGCCGGAGTGCTGTTTGCGGTACCGGACGATGTCGGTCACGGTGTGGACGCCGTCGTGGCTGAAGGTGTCGACGGCGTACTCGACGCCGGTGACGTACTCCTGGACGACCACGTCGGTGAGCTGGATGCCGTGCCGACTGACCGCCCCGGCCAGCCCGGTGACGGCCTCGCGCCAGCCGGCCCCGCCCGGGTGCCTGGTCACGCCGTCGCTGCCGGAGGCGTTGGCGGGCTTGACCACGAGGTCGCGCCCGGTGAGCTCGCGCTCGCGCAGCCAGTCGGCGACCTGCTCGGGGTCGCGGGTGCAGAGGGTCTCGACGATCGGCAGTCCGGCGGCGGCCACGGCCGCGTACATCTCGCCCTTGTGCCAGCGGGCGGCGGCGAGTTCGGGCCGGTTCGCGCGGTCCGGGGTGAGGTCGGCGGCCAGCCGGTCGGCGAGCCGGACGCCGTGCTGCTCGCCCGGGAGGATCGCGACCGGCGCCAGCTCGCGCAGCCGGTCCCGCACCGGGTCGAGCAGCCGGGGGGTGATCGGTGCGGAGTCGTCGGCGCCGTACTCCAGGTGGTGGTCGAAGTCCGCGGCCCGGAACGAGGCGGCCAGCGGGGCGGCCGAGCGCAGCGTGACCGCGCAGGTCGCGAAGCCGGCCCGGCGCAGGGCGGGCGCGTACATGTTGCCGGAGGAGTAGGGCTCGACGATGACGACGACGGGGCGGCTCATTTCGCCCCCCGGGTGGCCGGGTGGTCGATCCGGGCCGCCAGCAGCTCGACGGTCGGGCACTCGAAGAGGTCGCCGATCAGGACCCGCTTGCCCAGCTCGGTACGGACCTTGGAGATCACCCGGGTGGCCAGCAGGGAGTGGCCGCCGAGGTCGAAGAAGTCGTCGGTGACCTCGATCTGCGGGATCGCCAGGACCTCCCGCCAGATGCCGAGCAGCGCGGCGGCCGTCCCGGACGGTTCGGGCGCCGCGCCCGGCCGTCCGGCCTCGGCCCGGTCCGGCGGCACGTCCGGGGCAGCGTGGTCCGGCGGCACCTCCAGGGCGGCCCGGTCCAGCTTCCCGGTCGGGGTGAGCGGCAGCGCCGGCCGCAGGACGAACCGGGCGGGCACCATGTGCTCCGGCAGCAGCCGGGCCGCGTGCGCCCGCAGCTCCCGCGCGGTCGGGGGCCGGCCCTGGTCCCGGGCGACGACGTGCCCGACCAGGCCGCGGCCGGTGGCGTCCTCGTACGCGGTGACGGCCGCCTCGCCGACCTGCGGATGCTCCAGCAGCCGCGCCTCGACCTCACCCGGCTCGACCCGGTGGCCGCGGATCTTCACCTGGTGGTCGGCCCGGCCGAGGAACTCCAACGAGCCGTCCGCCCGGTGGCGGGCCAGGTCGCCGGTGCGGTACATCCGGCTGCCGGGCCCGGGGGCGAAGGGGTCGGCGACGAAGCGTTCGGCGGTCAGCCCGGGCCGGCCGGCGTAGCCCCGGGCGACGATCGGTCCGCCGACGTAGAGTTCGCCGACCACACCGGTCGGCGTCGGTTGCAGCGCCTCGTCGAGCAGGTACACGGCGGCGTCCGTGATCGGCCGGCCGATGGAGGGCAGCCGGGGCCAGTCGGCCGGGTTCCCGCGCAGCCAGTGCGTGGTGGCGACGCTGGTCTCCGACGGGCCGTAGCCGTTGCGCAGCACGCAGCCGGGCATCTGCTCCAGCCAGCGCACCAGGTCGGGCGCCATCACCAGCTGTTCGCCGCCGGTGACGACGGTGCGCAGCCGGGTGGTGCGGCGCCCGTCGGGGCGGGCCGCCCAGTGCGCGATGTTGAGCAGGCCGGAGTAGGGCGCCTCCAGGTGCTCGATCGCCTCGCTCTCCAGCAGGTCGAGCAGCGCCTCGGGCTCGCGCCGGACGGCCTCGTCGGGCAGCAGGACGAGGCGGGCGCCGGCGTGCCAGGCGCCGAAGATCTCGCAGAACGAGGCGTCGAAGCTGAGTGCGCTGAACTGCAGGACGTGTGCCCCGGGTTCGATCGCGGTCGCGGTGACGTACCAGTCGAGGATCCGGACCAGCGCGCGGTGCGGCATGGCCACGCCCTTGGGGCGGCCGGTGGAGCCGGAGGTGTGCATCACGTAGGCGAGGTCCTCGCCGTGCACCGGGGTGTCCGGGTCGCCGGCCGGGCGGTCGGCGAGGTCGCAGTCGGCCAGGTCGTGGAACTCCCGTCCGCTGTCGGCCAGTTCGGCGAGGCGGGCGGTGTGCGGGCCTTCGGTGAGCACCAGCCGGGGCGCGCACTCGGCCAGCGCCTCGGCGGTGCGGGCGGGCGGCGCGGCGACGTCCAGCGGCACGTAGTGGCCGCCGGCCTTGAGCACGGCCAGCATCGCGGTGAGCATCGCGATGGTGGAGCCGCCGTAGAGCGCCACCGCGACCTCCGGCCCGACCTGCCGCTCGCGCAGCCAGTGGGCCAGCCGGTTGGCCCGGGCGTTCAACTCGGCGTAGCTGACGGTCTGTCCGGCCTGGACCAGCGCGACGGCCTCCGGCGTCCGTTCGGCCCAGGCCTCCACCAGCCGGTGCACCAGCGCCGCGGTGGGCACCGAACCGCCCGTACGGCACCACTCGCCGAGCAGCAGGGCCCGTTCGGCGGGCGGCAGGACGGGGGTCCGACCCACCGGGACGGTCGGGTCGGCGACGACGGCGGCCAACAGGGTGTGCCAGCGCGCGTTCCAGCGCCGGACCTCCTCCGGGCGGTGGTCGAGCCGGGCGTGCAGACCGGCGGGCGACCGGCGGACGGCCAGCGCGGGCCACCGGTCCGAGCCGGCCGCCGGTGCCGCTGAGGCCGCCGAGGTCGCTGAGGCCGCCGAGGCACCGTCCGCCGGGCCGTCCGCCGTCCCGGCCCCGGGGTGCAGCTCGATCCGCAGGCCCGCCGGGGCCTGCGCCGACCCGACCGGCGCCTGCTTGCGCAGCCGTGCCAGCAGCTCGGCGAAGGACGGGTCGTCGGCCAGCTCCAGGCGGTGGACCCGGCTCCGGGCCGGCTCGCCCGTGCTCACCGTCAGCTCCGGCTCCCGTTCCCCGCCGTGCCGCAGGACGAGCACCGCGAACGCGGCGAGCAGCGTCAGCTCCTCCGGCACGTCGTGCGCGCGGCTCAGGTCGGCGATGCCGTCCACGAGTCCGTCGGGCAGCAGGTCCGGCAGTACGCCGGTCGGACCGGCGGGGAACGGGACCGTGCTCCCGGTCGTCGTGGGGTCGAGGCCCTCGGCCATGGCCATGCGGCTCCTTCACGTGTCGAGTCGTGGGCCCGGCGCGCTGGAGTGGACCCGACGCCCGCGCACCGCCTCGCAGCGCCGCACGGCGGATCGGACGGCGACGTCCTCCGGGCAGGAATTGGCGGAACGGCCGGGGAGCGTGGAGCGGGAGACGAGCATCGGCCGGAAGCCAGTAACGGCGAGGGCTCGGGGATTCGTCAAGGGCCCGCCGCGTTCCGCCGCCGGGCGGGCAACTGGCAAAGTGCGGCAGTTGCACGCACCTCCCGAGGCCGCAACCGAGGCCGCAACCGAGTCGCGGAACCGGGCTCCCACCCGAACGGGAGGAACGACCCTAGTCGAATGCGTCCGGCAATTCCATCGGCGCGAATTGACCGCCGCGCACCCGGTCCGATTGCCGCCGCCCGCCCGCGCCGACGACCCTTGACAGGCCCTCGGACCGCGATGAGCCTGGGAAGAATGGATGAGCCGAACTATTCGCTGGGCAATGTCCGCGACGATCCGCTCTGGAACTCCGGCGACTGGGACGGATTCAGCCGGTTCTGGGAGGACCTGCCGCTCGACGCGCACATGGGGGACGGCGGGGCGTACCGGCGCCGGAAATACTCCACGATTTCGTACGAATTGGACGGCGGCGCGATCCGGCTGCTCGACCACGGGGGATTCCACCAGAGCAGGGAGATCAACCGGCTGAACGGCGGCGTCGTCCGCCGGTTCGAGCCGGTCGACCGCGGGCTGCTGGACACCCCCGTGGTCCGCCGCCTGCTGGCCCGTTTCACCGAACGGATCGCCGCACGGGCCACCGGCCGCGCACCGGGCGCCCGGCCGTCCGTCCCGGTCCGCCGGGTGAACCTCCATCAGCACCGGATCACCGCCACCGGGGCGACGTCCGGCAACCCGACCCCCGAGGGCGTCCACCGGGACGGCGTCGAGCACATCGTCATGATGCTGGTCGCCAGGAAGGACGTCACCGGCGGGGCCAGCACCCTGTACGACAACGCCGGAACGCCGCTGCTCACCCACACCCTGACCGAGCCCGGCGACTTCATCTTCCTCGACGACCGCGCCTGCCTGCACTCCGCGTCCCCGGTCGCGGTGACCCCGCCGGCCGCCGAGGGGCACCGCGACATGTTCTTCCTCGAATTCTGCTGACCCCACGGTTCTGCTGACCTCACAGTTCTGCTGACCCCGCAGCCGACCGCGACTTCCGTTGACGGAGACCGACGCCATGAGCCCGGCACACCCCGCCCCCACGCCCGAACGCCTCCGCGAGATCTGGTGCCAACTCCTCGGACTGGACCGGATCGACGACGAGGCGAGCTTCTTCACCCTCAGCGGCAGCTCCGTCGACGCGCTGCGCCTGGTCGACCGGGTCCGCAGCGCCTTCGGGCTGGTGATCAGCGTCCGGACCGTGATCGAGGCGCCGACGGTGGCCCTGCTCGCCGAGGCCCTCCGTTCGGCGCCGCCGGCCCCGGACCAGCCGAGCCTGACGGACCGCCGGCCGAGCCTCACGGAAGGCAGGCCCACCGGGTGACCCGAGCGCGGGCCGACCGGGCCCGGTACCGCGCGATCCGACCGAGCCCGGCACACACCGGACCAGCCGTGCCCTCGCCCGTTCCCGGGCGGCGGCCGCTGACCGAGGACACGGCACCACCAACGGGGAGACGGGGATGGACACCGATCACTTGGGCGCGCCCGCGCGCTCCGGCCTGGGGGCCGCCTACCGCGAGCAGTTGGCGCGCGAGGCGGTCCGGACCGAGGAGCTGACGAGCGGGGCGAACGCCGACCGACTGCTGCGGATCTCCTACAGCGGGAGGTTCCTGCCGACGCCGGTGTTCCTCTCCGCCGCCGAACGGACCGCGCTGGTGCGGGACCTCGGCACGGTCCACCGCCTGCTGACCGAACTGCCCGAGCGCCGCCACGGCGGCTCGGTGGGCGCCCTCGCCGCCGCCCTCGGCGTGACGCCCCCGCAGGCCCGGCTCGCCCGTCGCGCCGCGGCCGGGCCGCCACCGCCCCGGCTGGCCCGCGCCGACCTCTACCGCGCCACCGAGGGTTTCCGACTGTTGGAGCTGAACATCTCCAGCGCCCTCGGCGGCGTGGACAACGCCCTCCTCAACCGCGCGCTGCTCCGCCATCCGGCGCTGGCCCGGTTCGCCGCCGAGCACCGGCTCGGCCACGTCGACACCCTGCGACAGCTCGCCGCGACCGTCCGGGCCGCGTGCGGACCACTGCCCGAGCAGCCGGTGGTGGCGCTGGCCGAGTGGCCGACGCGGTTCGCCGCGTACGAGCTCTGGCTGCACGCCACCGCGTCGCTGCTGGACGAGGTGGGCATCGAGGGTGTGCCGTGCCACGTGGGGGAGTTGACCGAGCGGGCGGGCCGGCTGGAGGTGCAGGGCCGCCCGGTGGACGCCGTGCTGCGGTTCTTCCTGATCGAGGAGGTCCGGACGCCGCAGGACGAGGCCCTTCTGGAGCCGCTGCTGCGAGCCGTCGAATCGGGTGCGGTGCGCCTGCTCAGCCGGCTGGACGCCGAGCTGTACGGCAACAAGGGGGCGCTGGCCCTGCTCTCGGACGACCGCCTCCGCTCCACCCTCGACACCGCCGAGCAGGCCTGCCTGGACCGCCTCCTGCCCTGGACCGGCTACGTGCGGCCGAAACTGCGCCTGCCGGACGGCTCGATCGGCGACCTGGAGGCGTACGCCCGGGCCGAACAGCGGGACCTGGTCCTCAAACCGGTGCTCTCCCACCGCGGCATCGGCATCGTCCCGGGCTGGACCGTCCCGCCCGAGGAGTGGCTCGGCCACGTCCGGCGGGCGGTCGACGGGCCCTACGTCCTGCAGCGGCGGGTGGTGCCGCTCCCCGAGGTGTTCCCGGCGCCGGACGGCGGCGAGCAGGCGGTCTACCCGAACTGGGGGGTGTTCCTCACCGAGCCCTCGCTCACCGACTCGGACGGGTACGGCGGCGGTTACCTCCGGGCGAGCGGCGATCCGCAGGTCGGCGTGATCAACGAGGCGGCCGACGGCTGGATCGGCTGCGTCTTCCACCAGGAGGCCGCCCCGGCCGAGGTGGAGTCCGACCGGCCCTAATGGCCACGTTTCGAGCTCCCCGCCATTTTATTCCCGCAACGAGATCTCCCCGTGATATCTCCGGACGCGCGCAACCTGCGCGATTCACCCAAAACGGCAACCGACTCTGCCGGTTTGACGGGAGTTTCCCTGGGTATCCCGCACGCGGCCCCCCGACACCCGGCGACCAGGCCAAACCGCTCCGCGAGCGTCGCGGACGATCACCCTTGACATGTCCCAGATCGCAAAATACGCTCCAATACGGAGGTGAATCAGGCCGGACGGAAAAAGAAACTCGCCGACAATATGCGGCGCCCCACAGCAGTCAGTCCGCGCCTCCGCATCCGATTAAAACGAATCACCACCGACTTACTTCCCCTGCGGTTTCCATTCGTCCTGTGAAGGTGAAATTGCACAGCGAAGGGCGTTCGACCCCCACTCCAGACAGTGCTGTCCAGATCGCTCGTCGTTCATGGAACATGACGGTGGAAACCGTCCGGATCGACCGGATCCGGCCTGCCGACTCCCCCCGACTCGACGGCGAGGACCCCGACCACATACGCCTCCTGGCCGAATCCGACGCCGCCCTCCCACCGATCCTGGTCCACCGCGGATCGATGCGGGTCATCGACGGGATGCACCGGCTGCGCGTCGCCCAACTGCGCGGAGACACCGAGGTGCCGGTCGAGTACTTCGACGGCACCGAGCTGGAGGCCTTCATCCGGGCCGTCCAGCTGAACGTGACCCACGGACTGCCGCTCTCGCTCGCCGACCGGGAGTCCGCCGCAACCCGCATCATCGAATCCGGCGACAGCTGGTCGGACCGGGCCATCGCCCGGATGACCGGCCTCAGTGCCCCCACCGTCGCCCGGATCCGCACCCGCTCCCTGCCCGACCAGCAGATCGAGGCCCAGTCCCGGATGGGCCGCGACGGCCGGATCCGACCACTGAACAGCACGGCCGGCCGCCGGCGGGCCGGCGAACTCATCGACTCCGAACCGCACCTGAGCCTGCGCGAGATCGCCAGACGCGCCGGGATATCCGTCGGCACCGCCCGGGACGTCCGCAAACGCCTGAGCCGCGGCGAGGACCCCGTTCCGGCGAGGTTCCTACCCGGGCCGCACCCGGCGCGCGACCCCGCCGCCGGGGCACTCGACCCGTCTCCGTCCCCCGCCGCCCCCACCCCCGACCCGATGGACGGGTCCTACGTGTCCGACCTCAACAGCCTCCAGAAGGACCCGTCCCTCCGGCTGACCGGCAGCGGCCGGTTCCTCCTCCGCTGGCTCAGCTTCCACGCCATCAGCCAGGAGAACCGCGCCAGCCTGATCAGGGCGCTCCCGGCCCACAACAAGGCCCGGATCGCCTACATGGCGAAGTGCTGCAGCCGCTGGTGGGCCGAGTTCGCGAACGACCTGGAGCAGCAGCAGGAACTCCGGGACATCTCGAAGACCGGCTGACCCGCCCGCCTGCGCGCCCGACGTCGACGGCCCACCGCACCGCTCCGGGGCAGGAGCCGTGCGGTGGGCCGTCGATGCCGGGTCCAGGGCCGGGCCTTGGGCCCGGATCGGTCAGCGCGGACCGAGGTCAGCGCGGGCCGGGGTCAGCGCGGGCCGGGGTCGCTGGTGCCCGGGCGGCCGTTCTCCAGGTGTCCGGCCCAGCGGCGGCGGAACGCCGGCCCGCCCGTGACCGCGACGGTGACCTCGTACCAGCGGCTGTCCCCGCGCACGTCGAACGCGAACCGGGCCGAGGCGTCCGGGCGGAGGGTGCGGCTCTGCTTCGCGCCCTTCGCATAGGCGTTGTCGGCGGTCACGGTCCGGGGCTCCGGCCCGTTGTTGGTGACGGTGACGCGCACCTGGGTCTTCGACAGGTCGAAGCGCGCCACCAGCCCGGCCTGGGCTCCGCCCTCGAACTCCTGCACCGAACCGTTCGGGCCGTGGGCGACGAGGTGGTAGCCACCGGCGCCGGTCAGCGGCCAGAAGTCGCCGAGGGTGTCGCCGGCCGAGACGGTGTAGCGGCGCGGGGCGGCCGTCGGCGCCGTCCGGTCGTAGACGTAGAGCCAGGCGCCCGCCGCACCCCGGTTCTCCAGTTCGAGCCGGAACGGGCCCTCGGTGTCCTCCTCGTTGACCCGCAGGTCGTACGGCAGGGCGCGGGCCGGCCGGGTGCCCGGCTCCTGGGTGGGCATCCGCTGGGGCAGCGGCACCTGATAGGGCTTGCCCTGGGAGGCGATCGGTGCGGGCACCGGGATCGACACCCGCCGCGCGTCCGCGCCGGAGAAGTCGAGCGCCGAGGTGAGGTCACCGCAGACGGAACGGCGCCACGCGCTGATGTTGGGCTCCTCGATGCCGAACCGGGCCTCCAGGAACCGCAGCACCGAGGTGTGGTCGAAGGTCTCCGAGCAGACCCAACCGCCGCGCGACCACGGGGAGACGACCAGCAGCGGCACGCGCGGACCGAGGCCGATCGGCTGCACCCCGCCCGGATCGGCGCCGGGGACCAACGGGCTCGCCTCACCCGGGTACTTGGCGAGGTCGAGCAGTTCGTCACCGAGGCTCGCCGCCAGGTCGGCGGAGACCAGGCCCTGGCCGCCCGGACGGCTGACCACCGGCGGCATCGGCGGGACGACGTGGTCGAACAGGCCGTCGTTCTCGTCGTAGTCGATGAGGAAGACGGTCCTGCCCCAGACCTCGGGGTTGGACGTGAGCGCGTCCAGCACGAGGTTGATGTAGTACGCGCCGTCGGTGGGCGTGGCGGACGGGTGCTCGCTGTACTTGTACGGCGGGACGATCCAGGACACCTGCGGCAGCCGGCCCCGCTCGACGTCGGCCCGGAACTCCTTGAGCGTGTGGTCGGTGGCGCCCTTCTCCACGAGCGGGCCCGACGCACCCTCGGCGACCTGGTAGCGCTCGAAGAACATCAACGAGTTGTCGGTGTAGTTGTCCGTGGGGGTGCCCGGCTCCCCCGAACCGCCCTGGTACAGCTTCCAGCTGACGCCGGCCGCCTCCAGCCGCTCCGGGTACGTCGTCCAGGTGTAGCCGTTGGTGTCGTTGCGCTCCCACAGGCCGGGACCGTTCGGCTTGCGGCCGTAAGCGTTGCGCGGGTCGCTGGTGCCGGTCCACAGGTAGATGCGGTTGGGGGCGGTGTCGGCGTGGACGGAGCAGAAGTACGAATCGCACACCGTGAAGGCATCGGCCAGGGCGAAGTGGTACTGCAGGTCCTGACGCTTGAGGTGACCCATCGTCATGACGTCCTGCTTCTGGTTCACCCACTGGTCGTGCCGCCCCTCGTTCCAGGCGAGGTGACCGCTGCTCCAGCCGTGGTCCGTACCGGCCTGGTACTCGGTGGTGTTCCTGGGGTCGATGTACCAGGGCAACACCTCCTGCTCGGAGGCCGGCAGGCCACGGTCGTGGTAGCGGCCGGTCTTCACCGCGGCCGCGGGCTGGCGCCAGTTCGGCCGGCCGTTCGGCAGCAGCGTCGGGCGCGGGTCGTCGAACCCGCGGACGCCGCGGAGGGTGCCGAAGTAGTGGTCGAAGGAACGGTTCTCCTGCATCAGGATGACGACGTGTTCGACGTCCTCGATCGAACGGTTCCTGCCGAGCGCGGGCAGCGCCAGAGCCCTGCCGACCGCGGGCGGGAACGCTCCGAGGCCTGCGGCGGCCGCGGAGGCACCGCCCAGCTGAAGAAACCGGCGCCGGTCGATGGAGGCCACGTGAGGTCCTTCCCGTCGTGAGTGCGCGCATGCGTGAGTACGCGCATGGACGCACGGGTGTGCGAGAAGGACCGAACCTAGGGGCCGCAGGCAGGCCGTACACGCTCCTCACGCGAACGGCGCATGATCGTTCGGCCAACTCCCGCCCGGCCGGGAACCTCGACCGGCTCAACGCGAAGAACCCCCATCCGGATCCCGGATGGGGGTTCTTCTGAAAGATTGTTCGGCGGCGTCCTACTCTCCCACAGGGTCCCCCCTGCAGTAC
>NZ_JBVOOL010000026.1:0-83654 GCF_055664045.1 Kitasatospora sp. NPDC023385
GCCTCGTCGGCCGCGCGGACGTGCAGCGCATCCCGGTCCGGCTCGGCGTAGACGGCGACGCTGGCAATACCGGCGTCCGAGCAGGCCCGGGCGACGCGGACAGCGATTTCCCCGCGGTTGGCGATGAGCACCTTGCGCACTGTGGCTCCCTTCTTGAACCTCGTTGAGTTTAGGGATTCCTGGGCGGTACCGGCGAGTAGCCCCAGGTTGTGAACTATCCCACACGCTCGGTGATGGGAAATCCGGGCCCGATCACGGCCCGTTGACGACTCCGCAGGTCGCCGCCCGTGCGGTGCGGCGGGCGCGGTCCACGGTGGGTGACCGGGCGGCGGCGTGGCGGGACGGTGTCATGGGACACACCTTCCCGCAGCCCGCTCAAGCGGCCGTCGAGGCGGGGGCAGGACGCCGCACGGCCTCGGCGGTCACGTCGGCGGCGACTTCCACCATGTCCGGCCCGTACGCGGCCGGGTTGACCACCCGCAGCACGAGCGCGAACGTGCCGTTCCGGCCGTGCCGGCGGGCGAGTTCGCGGTGGTGGGAGACCAGGTAGCGCACCCCGGCCTGGTTGGCTACCCCGGTCTGGCCGCAGATCAGGAACACCGGATGGCCGCCCTCCGGGGTGGCGATCCGGGCCAGCAGGGTGTGCGCCTGCTCCTGGTCGGCGTGGAAGTCGCGGTCGCCCACCACGATCACGTTGCTGCCCGGGCCGGGGCCGGAGGTGACGAGCACCCCCGGCAGGCCCCAGGCCAGGTGGGCGGCCATCCGCTCGTTGCTGACCGGACCGCCCAGGCACAGTTCGGTCTTGACGCCCAGGCCGCGGTGCGCGGCGTCGTGGGCGACCAGTTCGGCCCGGGCGCCGCACTCCTCGACCAGCCCCGCCAGCCACATCAGGGCGTAGGCGTCCCGGCGGGTCACGGTGGTCGCGTGCGAGCCCGTCCCGATGCTGCGGGGCACCACGATCAGGCACTCGCTGCCGGCCGGCAGCCCCAGGAAGGCCCGCACACGTTCGACCTTGCGGCGCCGCCGCAGGGCCTGGGCGAGCCACCCCAGGGCGGCGCTGATGGCGCTGGCCACCAGACCGAGCACCACGTTGAGCACGCTGTCCGTCATCGCCGAGTCCCCTCCCCGTTCGAAACGCCGCTCAGCTTAGGGGCACGGCTTCGCCGAGCGGTACGGCTTCGGGGTGCGGCAGGTCAGGCGGTCCACAGGTCGGTGATCCGCAGGTCCAGGTCCGCGAGCAGCCGGCGCAGCAGCGGCAGGGACAGGCCGATGACGTTGCCCGGGTCGCCGTCGATGCCGTCGACGAACGGGGCCGAGCGGCCGTCCAGGGTGAACGCCCCGGCCACGTGCAGCGGTTCGCCGGAGGCCACGTAGGCGGCGATCTCCTCGTCGTCCGGGGTGCCGAAGCGGACGGTGGTGGAGGCGGTGGCCGAGGACTGCCGGCCGGTCGCGGTGTCGATCACGCAGTGGCCGGTGCGCAGCACGCCCGCGCGGCCGCGCATCGACTGCCAGCGGGCGAGTGCCTCGGTGGCGTCGGCGGGCTTGCCGAGGGCCTGCCCGTCCAGTTCCAGGACGGAGTCGCAGCCGATCACCAGCTCGCCGCCGGTCAGTCCGGCGGCGACGGCCTTGGCCTTGGCCTCGGCCAGGACGAGGGCGAGTTCGGCGGGGGTGGCGGCGCTGATCGCGTCCTCGTCGACGCCGCTGACCACCACGCGCGGGTCGAGCCCCGCCTGGCGCAGCAGCCCGAGGCGGGCGGGGGAGGCGGAGGCGAGGACGAGGGTGCGCTGGTCGGTCATGGCCACCAGGGTAGGGGGTGCCACGGTCCGCGTCCCGGTGTCCGCCGTTCGGGTGAACGGCTCAGGTGAACGACAGGGAGACCATCACCAGGACGGCGCCCACCAGCACCAGGGCGGCGAGCACCTTGCCGGCCCGCTGCATCCGCTCCTGCATCCGACGGGCCTCGGGCGAGGGCTCGTCGCGGGGGTCTGACCAGAGCACCCGTCCAGAGTGCGCCGCGCCGGGGCCCGGCCGCCTGAGTATCCGTACTCAGGTTTCGGGCAATCCGGGCGCAGAACGGCGACGGCGCGGGACGTCGGACGGCGCAGAACGGCGACGGCGCGGCACGTCGGACGGGCCGACGTCCCGCGCCGGCTGCCTCAGCGCGCCCAGCCCGACGTCCGCCAGGCGTTGACGCCCGGGCGGACGGCGGGGCGGAGCAGGAGGGAGCGGTCGGTCCAGGGGGAGGCCGGGCCGGCGCCGGCCCGGCGCGCCGCCTCGGCGGCGGTCCGTGCGGCGGCGGCCCGGGCTTGGACCACCGCCAGGACGGTGGCCAGCTCCTCGGGGGTCGGCTGCCCGTGCAGCACGTGGATCGGGGACATGGCTGGTTCTCTCCCGACAGGGATGGGGGCCTACAGGGGGATGTTGCCGTGCTTCTTCGGCGGCAGCACCTCGCGCTTGCCGCGCAGCGCCCGCAGGCCCCGGACGATGTGCCGGCGGGTCTCGCTCGGTGCGATGACCGCGTCGACGTAGCCGCGCTCGGCCGCCAGGTACGGGTTCAGCAGGGTGTCCTCGTACGAGGCGATCAGCTCGGCGCGCCTGGCGTCGGCCTGGCCGGCCGCCTCTGCCTCGGCGATCTCCCGGCGGTGCAGGATGTTGACCGCGCCCTGCGCGCCCATCACGGCGATCTGCGCCGTCGGCCAGGCCAGGTTGAGGTCGGCGCCCAGGTGCTTGGAGCCCATGACGTCGTACGCGCCGCCGAAGGCCTTGCGGGTGATCACGGTGATCAGCGGGACGGTGGCCTCGGCGTAGGCGTAGATCAGCTTGGCGCCGCGGCGGATGATGCCGTCCCACTCCTGCTCAGTGCCGGGCAGGAAGCCGGGCACGTCCACGAAGGTCAGCACCGGGATGTTGAAGGAGTCGCAGGTCCGGATGAAGCGGGCGGCCTTCTCGCTGGCGTTGATGTCCAGGCAGCCGGCCAGGTCCATCGGCTGGTTGCCGACGATGCCGACGGACTGGCCCTCGACCCGGCCGAAGCCGGTGATGATGTTGCCCGCGTACAGCGGCTGCGTCTCCAGGAACTCGCCGTCGTCGACGATGCGTTCGATCACCTTGTGCATGTCGTACGGCTGGTTCGCCGAGTCCGGCACGATCGCGTCGAGTTCGAGGTCCTCGTCGGTGACCGCGAGGTCGGCCTGCTCCGGGTAGGACGGCGGGTCGCTCAGGTTGTTGGACGGCAGGTACGAGAGCAGGCTCTTGACGTACTCGACCGCCTCCTTCTCGTCCGAGGCCAGGTAGTGCGCGTTGCCGGACTTGGTGTTGTGGGTGCGCGCGCCGCCCAGCTCCTCCATGCCGACGTCCTCGCCGGTGACGGTCTTGATGACGTCCGGGCCGGTGATGAACATGTGCGAGGTCTGATCGGCCATCACCACGAAGTCGGTGATCGCGGGGGAGTACACCGCGCCGCCCGCGCACGGGCCCATGATCAGCGAGATCTGCGGGATGACGCCCGACGCGTGCACGTTGCGGCGGAAGATCTCGCCGTACAGGCCGAGCGAGACGACGCCCTCCTGGATCCGGGCGCCGCCGGAGTCGTTGATGCCGATGACGGGGCAGCCGGTCTTCAGCGCGAAGTCCATCACCTTGACGATCTTCTCGCCGAAGACCTCGCCCAGGGAGCCGCCGAAGACGGTGAAGTCCTGGGCGAAGACGGCGACCTGACGGCCGTCGACGGTGCCGTAGCCGGTCACCACGCCGTCGCCGTACGGGCGGTTCTTCTCCTGGCCGAAGTTGATCGAACGGTGCCGGGCGAACTCGTCGAACTCCACGAAGGAGTCCTCGTCCAGCAGCTCCACGACGCGCTCGCGGGCGGTCAGCTTGCCCTTGGCGTGCTGCTTCTCCACCGCCTTGGCGGAGCCGGAGTGCACCGCCTCGCCCAGCCTGCGCCGCAGGTCGGCGAGCTTGCCCGCGGTGGTGTGGGGGTCGTACGGCGCCTCGGTCATCCGGTGGCTCTCCCTGATCCTGGGCCGCGACCTGTTCGAGTGCGCGCGGGCCGGGTGGTGGGGCCCGCGCATGAGGGCAGGGCGGCGCGACGAACTGCCGCTGGGTAGCGTAGCCAGCGCGGGGGGCCGTCCGTCATGTCCTGGCGTTATGGCCATCGCCACAGTTTTGCTGACGCGCGTTCTGCGAGACGATGGGGCGGCCTGCGCCCCGGTGCGGCCGGCTCTAGGGTTTGCCCATGAGCGCACCAGACAACCCCCGCCGCAGCGGACTCCGCGGCTTCGGCCACAGCGGACCGTCGCCCTGGACCGACCTGGCCCGTCCGCCGCTGGACGAGGAGGCGCTGCGCCGCGACCTGCTCCTCCCGGGCGGCCTCTGGACCTCCCTGGACGTCGTCGCCGAGACCGGCTCCACCAACAGCGACCTCGCCGCCCGCGCCAAGGCGGGCGCCGGGCAGGGCGCGGTGCTGGTCGCCGAGGCGCAGAGCGCCGCCCGCGGCCGGCTGGACCGGCAGTGGACCGCCCCGGCCCGCTCGGGGCTGTTCCTGTCCGTCCTGCTGCGCCCCGAGGAGGTGCCGGTCGAGCGCTACGGCTGGCTGCCGATCCTGGTCGGGGTGGCCGCGGCCAGCACCCTGGGCCGGGTCGCCGAGGTCGAGGTCGGCCTCAAGTGGCCCAACGACCTCCAGGTGGAGATCGACGGCGCGGAGCGCAAGGTGGGCGGCATCCTCACCGAACTGGCCGGCGGCGCGGTGGTCGTCGGCCTCGGCCTCAACGTGTCGCTGCGCGCCGAGGAGCTGCCCGTCCCCACCGCGGCCTCGCTCGAGCTGGCCGGCGCCGCCACCACCGACCGGGGCACCCTGCTGCGGGCCCTGCTGCGCGAGCTCGCCGAGCTGTACCGCGAGTGGACGGCCGCCGCCGGCGACCCGCACGCGAGCGACCTGCTGCGCGCCTACGTGGACCGCTGCACCACGCTCGGCCGCCAGGTGAAGGTCCACCTGCCGGGCGACCGCGAGCTGGCCGGCGAGGCGGTGGCGGTGGACGGCGACGGGCGGCTGGTGGTTCGTACGCCCGACGGCGCACGCCGGGCGGTCGGCGCTGGCGACGTCGTCCACGTGCGCCCCGAACCCCGCTGAACGGCACTCTTCACCTCTCCTTGACTCGGGCTGATGCCCCGGATCCGGCGATTCCGTGCGAACATTCCACCTGGCAGCGGTGTGAGGCGCGCCACTGCCCGGACGGGTGGCGGACGGCGTGCCCGGACAGGTAGGACACGAGGCGAGTGCGGCGACCGCACGGGGACGGACCGGTGGCAGAGGACGGCAGCAGCGGCGTGACGCCGGGCACCAACGACCCGACGGTCGCGCTCGAACTGGAACGCCTGATCCTGGACGCGCCACGCCGCTACACCCCGTACCAGGCCGCGCGCGCGGCCGACGTCCCGATGGAACTGGCCACCCGCTTCTGGCGGGCCATGGGCTTCCCCGACATCGGCCAGTCCCGGGCCCTCACCGACGGTGACGTGATCGCGCTGCGGCGCCTGGCCGGCCTGGTGGAGTCCGGACTGCTCAGCGAGTCGATGGCGATCCAGGTGGCCCGCTCCACCGGCCAGACCACGGCCCGGCTGGCCGGCTGGCAGATGGACACCTTCCTGGAGAACCTCACCCAGTCCGTCGAGCCCGGGCTGACCCGCGCCGACGTCGCGTACCCGCTGGTCGAGCTGCTGCTGCCGGAGCTGGAGCAGTTCCTGGTGTACGTCTGGCGGCGGCAGCTGGCCGCCGTCACCGGCCGGGTGGTGCAGGCCGCCGAGGACAACGAGATCACCAGCGGGCGGCTCGCCGTCGGCTTCGCCGACCTGGTCGGCTTCACCCGGCTGTCCCGGCGGCTGGAGGAGGAGGAGCTCGGCGAGCTGGTCGAGACCTTCGAGAACACCTGCTCCGACCTGATCGTCGGCCAGGGCGGCCGGGTGATCAAGACCCTCGGCGACGAGATCCTCTACGTCTCCGAGGACCCGGCGACCGCCGCCGAGATCGCGCTCGGCCTGGTCGAGGCGCTGGCCGGGGACGACGCCATCCCGCCGGTGCGGGTCGGCATGGCCTTCGGCACGGTCACCTCGCGGATGGGCGAC
The DNA here is from genome assembly GCF_055664045.1 of Kitasatospora sp. NPDC023385. NCBI lineage: Bacteria > Bacillati > Actinomycetota > Actinomycetes > Kitasatosporales > Streptomycetaceae > Kitasatospora > Kitasatospora sp. NPDC023385. The sequence continues at coordinate 6,121 of NZ_JBVOOL010000026.1, forward strand.
GTCTTCGGCACCACCGTCAACCTGGCCAGCCGGCTCACCTCCATCGCGCCCAAGGACGCGGTGCTGATCGACGGCGAGTTCGCCGCCGCGCTGGAGCAGAACGGCAGTGTCGCCCCGGCCGACTCCGAGGGGCCGGGCCTGGCCGAGGCGCTGTCGGCCGCCGCCGGGATGCCCGCCTCCGGGCTGCCGGTGCCGGGGCCGGAGGCCGGGGCCCGGTTCCACCTGCAGCCGATGTGGCGCCGGCCGGTGCGCGGGCTCGGGCTGGTCGAGCCGTGGCTGCTCACGCGGAGGCCGACGGCGGAGTAGCGGGAGTGGACCGCTGCGGGCCGGGTAAACGGGAGCGGGCACGCTCCGGGCCGGGTAGTCGGGAGCGGGCACGCCCCGGTGGTGTCCTCCGGGTGCCGAACGGTTGAAACCCGTACGGTCTGACGCGGGTCCGTCCGAGTAAACGGGGCATAACCGGACGAAATCGCCATAGTCTTGGTGCAAGCGGCCGACCGGGTGCGGCCGGCCGACGGGGGTCCGGCAGGACCGAGCACAGGGAGCGAGGCGAGCCGGTGAGCAGTGAGGCGATCATGACGGACCGCGGCTGCGACCGCGGCGGAGGCCCGCGGCACCACGACCCGCTGCCCGACCTGAGACTGCAGTCCGTGGTCGAGCTGGCCCAGGACATGGCCGGCGCGCTCACCCCCCTGGAGGCCGTCCGGGCCGCCGCCGCCCGCGCCACCGAAGCACTCGGCGCCACCATGGCCGCCGTCTCCGTCTGGGACCGCGAGTCCGGCCGGCTGCGGGTCCTGGTCAACCACGGCGACCTCGCCCCCGGCGAGGAGGAACTGCCCGAGGACGAGTCGTACCCCGTCGCCGACTTCCCCGAGATCGTCACCTACCTGGAGGAGCGCTGGAGCACCGGGCGGCTGCCGCGCGCCTGGCTGCAGAGCGCCGAGGGCAGCGAGCCGCACGCCGGCCACACCCACCCCACCGCCGGCGCGTACTGCCAGGAGCGCGCCGCCGCGCTGCGCCGGCGCGGGCGGGCCTGCTGCGTGGTCGCGCCGATCGTGCTGCACGGGCAGGCCTGGGGCGAGCTCTACCTCGCCCGGTCGGCCGGGATGCCCGAGTTCACCGACGCCGACGCCGACTACGCCACCCTGCTCGCCGCCCAGATCTCGGCCGGACTCGCCCAGACCGAGCGTCTCGCCGACCTGCGCAAGCTCGCCTTCTCCGACCCGCTCACCGGCCTCGCCAACCGGCGCGCCGTCGACGCCCGGCTGGAGAGCGCACTGGAGGCCCACAACCGGGACAACACCGTGGTCTCGCTGGTCGTCTGCGACGTCAACGGGCTGAAACGGGTCAACGACCAGCTCGGCCACGAGATGGGCGACCGGCTGCTGGAACGGTTCGCCCACCAGCTCTCGCTGGCCGCCGCCAAGCTCCCCGGCAGCCTCGCCGCCCGGCTCGGCGGCGACGAGTTCTGCCTGCTGGTCGAAGGGCAGAAGGCCGACGAGGTGGTCGCAGCCGCCGAAGAGCTGTGCGCCCGGGCGCTCGCCCTGTCCGAAGGCGAGGGCGTGGCCTGCGGAGTCGCCTCCACCGGGGACTCGATCGGGCCCGTCACCACCCCCGACCGGCTCTTCCGGCTCGCCGACGCCGCCCAGTACCGCGCCAAGGCGGCCCGGGCCGCCCACCCCGTCGTCGCCGGGCGCAGCCACGGCCCCGGCTTCTCGCCCGACCCCACCGTGCTGCTCGCCGACGCCGCCGACCCGCACCACCGGGCGGACAGCCGGCGCGGGCCCGGCGGCCGGGCCGGAAACGGCGACCGCCGCCGGTTCCGCGGCGCCGCCCACAGCGCCGACCCGGGCCAGCTGCTCACCGCCGTCCTCACCGCCCTCGACCAGGCCTCCGCCGCCCGGGCCGTCCACCCGGCCGACACCCTCGGCAAACTGGTCGTCGTCGCCGAGGCCTCCGCCCGGCTGCTCGACGCCGTCGGCTGGTGGATCTCGTACGTCCCGCCCGGCACCCACCTCATGCGCACCGCCCAGCACGCCGTCTACCGGATGACCAGCGGCCCCAGCAGCAGCCGCGCCGAGACCCAGCGCGCCCAGATCGAGGCCCCCGACGCCGTCTTCGACCTGCGCCACTACCCGATGACCCGCCGCGCCGTCCGCGGCGGCGCCTTCGCCCTCCGGGCCGGCGCCGCCGGCAACGACCCGGCGGAGGAGGCCATGCTCGTCGTCTCCGGCTACCGCGGCATGGTTGCCGCCGGCGGCCAGAACCCGGCCGGCGGCTGGCTCGTCGAACTCTTCGCCGACGACGCCACCCTGCCCCTCGGCCAGGCCGCCAGCGCGATGCGCGCCCTGGTCGCCGTCGCTCTGGCGGGCGCGGCCTCGCCGCCGGCGGTGTGAGGGGGGCTCGCCTCTGCCTGCCTTCGTGTGCTTCCGCTTGCCGCGCTTGCTTCCTGGTGCGCCTCGCTGTGTGCCGGTTCGGTGACCGGCGTGTCGCGGGTGGGTCGCGGTCGGGGTCCGGGGGGTGCCGTGGGCGGGTGGGGTGGTGCGAAGGTGGGTGGCTGGTCGAGCGGGAACGGGGGCCCGGTCATGGGCGGACGGTTGGTGGGCGCGGCGGTCGCCGGGGTGCTGGCGCTGGTGCTCGGAGGCGGGGTGGTGGCGGCCGGTCCGGCGTCGGCGGCTGTTCCGCCGTCGGCAGCTGTTCCGGCGTCGGCGGTGCCGGTGGTGGGGGCGGTGCGGGCGCCGCAGGCACGGGGCGGCGTGCGGACGCACCGCATCACCCAGGTCGTCGAGCTGAAGGCCAAGTCGAAGGCGGCGAAGGCGAAGGCGAAGTCGAAGCTGAGGAAGAAGGCGGAGCGCGGCTTCGTGCGCCGGGTGTTCGGCGGCGTCTTCACGTGGTTCGCCGTGGCCCTGCTGATCGTCCTGCTGGCCACGGTCCTGGCCGTCCGCTGGCTCAGGCGCCGCAACCGCCCTCAGCCGTAGGCGGGTTGAGGGCCCGCAGTGCGGCGTCGACCAGGCGGTCCGCGTGGTCGTGGGTGAGCGGGCCGAGCCGGTACTGCCAGCGGTAGAAGATCGGGCCGTAGAAGACTTCGACGGCCAGGTCGAGATCGGCGTCGGGGGCGAGCTGGCCGGCGTCGCGGGCCCGGCGCAAGCGGTCGCGGGTGACCTCCAGCAGCGGGTCCAGCAGGCGGGTGCGGTACTCGGTGTGCAGCGCCGGGTCGTTGAGGATCTCGGCGATGAGCGCGCGGTAGGTGCGGTCGGTGTCCGGGTCGGACAGAGGACACCGACCTGGCCGCGATCGGCGAGGTGCCGGACAGCGTCGAGGTGCACCGCTGGGTGCCGCAGCTGTCCGTGCTCGCCCGGGCGGACGCCTTCGTCACCCACGCGGGGATGGGCGGCTCCAGCGAGGGCCTGTTCCACGCCGTGCCGATGGTCGCGGTGCCGCAGGCCACCGACCAGTTCGCCAACGCGGACGCGCTGGTCGGGCTCGGCGTCGCGCGCCGGCTGGACACCGACGACGCGACCCCGGAGGCGCTGCGCGCGGCGCTGCTGGAACTGGTCGGCGATCCGGCGGTAACCGAGCGGCTGCGCGAGCTGTCCGCCGCCGGACGCGCCGAGGGCGGCACTGCCCGGGCGGCCGACCTGATCGAGGCGGAGCTCAAGTCGTAGCGGGATGGGGGTGCCGGGAGGGCGGGGGTCGGGGCGGGGGATGGTCGGGCGAGGGCGAGGGTGGGGGCCGTGGCGTGCGGCGTGGATCCGGACGGCGGAGAATCCGGATGACGAACAGCTGTTGTCATATCTTCATTCACCTGATGTGATGGTGTATATGGATATGCACAGTGCTGTGGCCCCCGACGCTCCGCTGGTCCTCGTCGGCAAGGCCGACGTCAGCGCCGAAGACGTCCTCGCCGTCGCCCGGGGCAACGCCCGGGTCGAGATCGGTCCCGACGCGCTGGCCGAGATGGCGGCCGCCCGTGCGCGGATCGACGCCCTCGCGGCCGAGCCGCGTCCCGTCTACGGCGTGTCGACCGGCTTCGGCGCCCTCGCCGTGCGCCACATCAGCCCCGAGCTGCGCGCCCAGCTGCAGCGGTCGCTGGTGCGCTCGCACGCCGCCGGCATGGGCCCGGCCGTCGAGCGCGAGGTCGTCCGCGCCCTGGTGTTCCTGCGGATGAAGACCCTCGCCTCCGGCCGCACCGGGGTCCGCCCCCTGGTCGCGCAGACCATGGCCGCCCTGCTCAACGCGGGCATCACCCCGGTCGTCCGGGAGTTCGGCTCGCTCGGCTGCTCCGGCGACCTCGCCCCGCTGTCGCACTGCGCACTGGTGCTGATGGGCGAGGGCACCGCCACCGGCCCCGACGGGGTGGAGAAGCCCGCCGGCGAACTGCTCGCCGCCGCCGGGATCGAACCGGTCGAGCTGCTGGAGAAGGAGGGCCTCGCCCTCATCAACGGCACCGACGGCATGCTCGGCATGCTGGTGATGGCCATCGCCGACCTGCAGCGGCTGTACACCACCGCCGACATCACCGCCGCGATGAGCCTGGAAGCCCTGCTCGGCACCGACAAGGTGCTCGCCCCCGAACTGCACGCCCCGATCCGCCCGCACCCGGGCCAGGCGCTGAGCGCCGCCAACATGCTGGCCGTCCTCAAGGACTCCGGCCTCACCGGCCACCACCAGGACGACGCGCCGCGGGTCCAGGACGCCTACTCGATCCGCTGCGCCCCGCAGGTGGCCGGCGCCGGCCGGGACACCCTGACCCACGCCCAGCTGGTCGCCTCCCGCGAGCTGGCCGCCTCGGTGGACAACCCGGTGGTGCTCCCGGACGGCCGGGTGGAGTCCAACGGCAACTTCCACGGCGCCCCGGTCGGGTACGTGCTGGACTTCCTCGCCATCGCCGCCGCCGACCTCGGCTCGATCTCCGAGCGCCGCACGGACCGCCTGCTGGACAAGGCCCGCTCGCACGGCCTGCCGGCTTTCCTGGCCGACGACCCCGGCGTGGACTCCGGCCTGATGATCGCCCAGTACACCCAGGCGGCGCTGGTCAGCGAGAACAAGCGGCTCGCCGTCCCGGCCTCGGTCGACTCGATCCCGTCCTCCGCGATGCAGGAGGACCACGTGTCGATGGGCTGGTCGGCCGCGCGCAAGCTGCGCCAGGCCGTCGAGAACCTCGGCCGGATCCTGGCCGTCGAACTCACCGCCGCCGCCCGCGCGCTGGAGATCCGTCAGCAGGCCGACGGGGTCGGCCGGATCGCCCCCGCCACGGCGGCCGCGCTGGCCGTCGCCCGGGAGGCGGGGGTCGGCGGCGCCGGCCGCGACCGCTTCCTCTCGCCGGACCTGGAGGCGGCGGCGGCGCTGGTCGCCTCCGGGGAGCTGGTGCGGGCCGTCGAGCGGGTCACCGGTCCGCTGGCCTGACCTGCGCACCGGTCGGCGGCCGGTCGGCGCCTGGAGGGTGCCCGCTCGGCGCGGGGCGGCCGGGACGTCAGTCCCAGTCGCTCCGCGGCCGGCGGTCCTCGCGGTTGCGGCGGTCGCCGAACGCGGCGGCGAGGTTGACCCCGACGATGCCCGTCCAGCACACCAGCAGGCCGGCGAAGCCGCCGCTCCCCGGTTGGCCGGCGATCGCCGTCAACGGGATGCCGAAGGCCATCGAGACCACCGCGAGCCCGGTGCCGGAACGCTTGCCCCAACCGGAGCGGCGCGGGCGCCGGTCGCGGTCGTGGTGCGGGTGACGGTCGTAGCCGTCCATCCGCTCGGAGACGGAGCGCTCGACCCGGGCGTCCAGACGGGCGTCGAGGCGCGTCATGAAGGAGTCGACGAGCTCGTCCTCGTACTCCTTGCCGAGCTCCTTGCGAGCCTGCAGGGTGGCGTCGAGGTCGCGCCGCAGTTCGTCCTGGCGAGTGTCCATGGGGAACAGCGTGACCCCGCCGCGGCGCCCCGGTCCATCCGTTCGCGGGGGAATCCGGGCGGGCTCAGGGACAAATCAGGGTTACCCCGAGCCGCGGCAGCCGTTGGCCGTAGCGCGCCGGTACCGCCCGGGGCCGCCCCGCTCTGTCCGCTTCTCGGGACGTCTCATGAGGCGTCCCGCCGTACGAGACGTCTTTGCCAGGCGCGGCGCGCTGCTGCACAGTCGTCGTCCGACCCGCTCGCATCCGGAGGTACCGCTGATGACCGCCATCGACGAGACCGGCAGCGTCGGCCCCTCCGCCCGACTGCTCCAGCTGTTCGAAGGGCACCGGCTGACGCCGACCCAGCGCCGGATCGCGCACTCCCTCGTGCGGCACGCCACCGAGGCGCCCTTCCTGTCCAGCGTGGAGGTCGCCGAACTCGCGGGCGTCAGCCAGCCGTCCGTCACCCGCTTCGCGGTCGCGCTCGGGTACGACGGCTACCCGGCGCTGCGCAAGCAGCTCCGCGAACTCGGCGGCGGAGAGCCGGCCGCGCCGGAGAGCCCGGACGACGCGGTGCGCAACGAACACCAGCAGGCCGTGCTCGCCGAGATCGAGCACCTGCGCCACCTCGCCGAACTCCTCGCCGACCCGGAGCCCGTCCTCCGGGCCGCCCGGCTGCTCGCCGCCTCCCGCCCGCTGCCCGTGCTCGGCCTGCGGGCCGCCTCGGCGCAGGCGCGCGGCTTCGCCTACTTCGCGGCCAAGGTGCACCCCGACATCCGGCTGCTGGACGAGGGCGGCAGCATGCTCGCCGACCGGCTCGAACAGGCCGCCGCGGCGGGCGCGACCGCGCTGCTCTGCTTCGCCCTGCCGCGCTACCCGCGGGAACTGATGGACGCCCTGGCGGTGGCCCGCGAATGCGGGCTGACGGTGCTGACGGTGGCCGACAGCGCCTTCGCGCCGGTCGCCAAGCTGTCCGACCTGATGCTGCCGGCCGCCGTCGGCACCGGGCTGGTCTTCGACACCGCGTGCGCGCCGATGATGCTCGGCCGGGTGCTGCTGCAGGCCATGTGCGACGAACTCCCGGGCGCGGAAGCCCGGTTGGAGGCGATCGAGCAGTCCGCGACGGCGCGTGGCCTGTTCCTGGAGTAGACCCGGCGGGGAGTAGCCGTCACAAACCCGGGCATCCCCTACAGCAGGGGGTGCCGCCCATGCGCGTGATCCACGAGATGAAGTTCGTCGCCCGCCTGTCCTCGGGTGCCGACGAATGGTCCTGCCCCGCCTGCGGACGCCGCGTCACCCTGCGGCGCCTGCCCGAACCCGAACTGACCGTCCTCGATCCGGGCGACGAGTCCGCCGTCCACGTCGGCGTCATCGAACCCGACGCCGGCCCCGACGCCGGCCCCGGCGCGGCCACGGCCGCCGAGAAGTACGGCCTCGGCCCGGTCCAGAACGTCCCCCGCCCGCCGTCCCCGCCCACCCCCGACGCCGACGACCGCCGCTGGCTCGCCGAGATCGGCATCGACTGGGACGGCGGCGCGGCGGCCTGATTCAGCCGCGCGGTGCGTACCGGTCGCGCCCTCCGGTGGGCCGAGTGGCTGGTGTTTCCGGGCTCAGCACACGCCGGGAGGGTGTGCCGGCCCGGGTGTTGATCGGATGGCTCCGGGGTCTGGTCGTGGGCTGAATGTTTGGATATATTCAGCCGAACAGAGCTTGAATGAATCCATCCGCAGGGAGCCGGGACTATGGTGCAGCAGCAGGTGAGCGGGCCGCGTGAGGTCAGGGCGGCGCGCGGGACGGGGCTGACGACGCAGGGGTGGCAGCAGGAGGCCGCCCTGCGGATGCTGATGAACAACCTCGACCCCGAGGTGGCCGAGCACCCGTCGAAGCTCGTCGTGTACGGCGGCACCGGCAAGGCCGCGCGGGACTGGCGCTCCTTCGACGCCATGGTGCGGACGCTGCAGGGCCTCAAGCAGGACGAGACCATGCTGGTCCAGTCCGGCCGCCCGGTCGGCGTCATGCAGACCCACGAGTGGGCGCCGCGGGTGCTGATCGCCAACTCCAACCTGGTCGGCGACTGGGCCAACTGGGAGGAGTTCCGCCGCCTGGAGAGCCTCGGGCTCACCATGTACGGCCAGATGACCGCCGGCTCCTGGATCTACATCGGCACCCAGGGCATCCTCCAGGGCACCTACGAGACCTTCGCCGCCGTCGCCAACAAGCGGTTCAACGGCACGCTGGAAGGCACCATCACCCTCACCGCCGGCCTCGGCGGCATGGGCGGCGCCCAGCCGCTGGCCGTCACCATGAACGGCGGCGTGGCGATCTGCATCGACTGCGACCCGTCCCGCATCTCCCGCCGGATCGAGCACCGCTACCTGGACGTCGAGGCCAAGGACCTCTCCCACGCGCTGGAGCTCGCCACCGCCGCCCGCGACAAGCGGCAGCCGCTGTCCATCGGCGTGCTGGGCAACGCCGCCGAGCTGGTCCCGCAGCTGCTCGCGATGGACGCGCCGATCGACATCGTCACCGACCAGACCAGCGCCCACGACCCGCTCAGCTACCTGCCGGTCGGCGTCGCCTTCGACGACATGGCGGACTACGCCGCCGCCAAGCCCGCCGAGTTCACCGACCGGGCCCGCGAGTCGATGGCCCGGCACGTCGAGGCGATGGTCGGCTTCCTGGACCGCGGCGCCGAGGTCTTCGACTACGGCAACTCGATCCGCGGCGAGGCCCAGCTGGCCGGCTACGACCGCGCCTTCGCCTTCCCCGGCTTCGTCCCCGCCTACATCCGCCCGCTGTTCTGCGAGGGCAAGGGCCCGTTCCGCTGGGCGGCCCTGTCCGGCGACCCGCAGGACATCCACAAGACCGACAAGGCCGTCCTCGACCTCTTCCCGGAGAACGAGTCGCTGGCCCGCTGGATCAAGCTCGCCCAGGAGAAGGTGCACTTCCAGGGCCTGCCCGCGCGCATCTGCTGGCTCGGCTACGGCGAGCGCGACAAGGCCGGCGAGCGCTTCAACGACATGGTCGCCTCGGGCGAACTGTCCGCGCCGATCGTCATCGGCCGCGACCACCTGGACTGCGGCTCCGTCGCCTCCCCGTACCGGGAGACCGAGGCGATGCTGGACGGCTCCGACGCGATCGCCGACTGGCCGCTGCTCAACGCCATGGTCAACGTGGCCTCCGGCGCCTCCTGGGTCTCCATCCACCACGGCGGCGGCGTCGGCATCGGCCGCTCGATCCACGCCGGCCAGGTCACCGTCGCCGACGGCACCGCGCTGGCCGGGGAGAAGATCCGCCGGGTGCTCACCAACGACCCGGGCATGGGCGTCATCCGGCACGTGGACGCCGGGTACGACCGGGCCACCGAGGTCGCCGCCGAGCGCGGGGTCCGCGTCCCCATGGGTGAGCTGTGACCTCGTCGTTCGAGGAGATGTGGGCGGAGCTGCTCCCCGTGGGCCGCTCCGCCTCCTCCGGCGGCTACCGCCGCTTCGCCTGGAACTCCGCCGACGCCGAGTGCCGCGCCTGGTTCGAGCAGCAGGCCCGCGGCCGCGGACTGGCGTACGAGCTGGACCGCAACGGCAACCAGTGGGCCTGGCTGGGCGACCCGCAGGCCGGCGGGGCCGTCGTCACCGGCTCGCACCTGGACTCCGTCCCGGACGGCGGCGCCTTCGACGGCCCGCTCGGCGTCGTCTCCTCCTTCGCCGCACTGGACGAACTCCGCGCCCGCGGCACCGAGTTCACCCGCCCGCTGGCGATCGTCAACTTCGGCGACGAGGAGGGCGCCCGGTTCGGCGTGGCCTGCATCGGCTCCCGGCTGACCGCCGGAGTGCTCTCCCGCGAGGCCGCGTACGACCTGCGCGACGCCGACGGCGTCCGGCTGCCCGACGCGATGGAGAAGGCCGGCTACGACCCGGGCGCGATCGGCGCGGACGACGACCGGCTGGCCCGGATCGGCGCCTTCGTCGAACTCCACGTCGAGCAGGGCCGCTACCTCGCCGAGGACCAGCCGGTCGGCGTGGCCGGCGCGATCTGGCCGCACGGCCGCTGGCGCTTCGACTTCCACGGCGAGGCCAACCACGCCGGCACCACCCGGGTCGAGGACCGCCGCGACCCGATGCTGACCTACGCCAACACCGTGCTCGCCGCCCGCAAGAAGGCCAGACTGGCGGGCGCCCTGGCCACCTTCGGCAAGGTCGCGGTCGAGCCCAACGGCACCAACGCGATCGCCTCGCTGGTGCGCGGCTGGCTGGACTCCCGGGCCGCCGACGAGCGCACGCTCACCGCGCTGGTCGCCGAGATCGAGCGGGCCGCCGCCGAGCGCGGCGAGCGCGACGGCGTCCGGGTCGAGTTGACCCGCGAGTCGTACACCCCGGTGGTGGAGTTCGACGGGCCGCTGCGCGACCGGCTCGCCAAGCGGCTGGACGCCCCGGTGCTGCCCACCGGCGCGGGACACGACGCCGGGATCCTGGCGTCCGCGATCCCGACCGCCATGCTGTTCGTGCGCAACCCCAGCGGCGTCTCGCACTCCCCGGCCGAACACGCCGAGGAGGCCGACTGCCTGGCCGGGGTCAGCGCCCTCGCCGACGTACTGGAGGACCTGGCGTGCCAGTGACCGCAGCGACCGCAGTGCCCGCACCGACTGCGGCGACCGCAGCGACCACCGCTACAGGAGTGACCGCGAGTGCCGTGAGCTACTGGGCGCAGTACGCGTGGCTGCCGCACCCCAACGGGCCGGTGGTCGAGCGGGACGTGCTGATCGCCACCGGCCCCGGCGGCGTGATCACCGCGGTGACGCCGGACAGCGGGCCCTGCCCGCCCGGCGCCGTCCGCCTCGACGGACTGGTGCTGCCCGGCCAGGCGAACGCCCACTCGCACGCCTTCCACCGGGCGCTGCGCGGGCACGTGCAGGTCGGCTCCGGCACCTTCTGGACCTGGCGCGACACCATGTACCGGTTCGCCGGCGCGCTCGACCCGGACAGCTACCTGGAGCTCGCCACCGCCGTCTACGCCGAGATGGCGCTGGCCGGGATCAGCGCCGTCGGCGAGTTCCACTACCTGCACCACGCGCCCGGCGGCGCCCGCTACACCGACCCGAACGCGATGGGCGGGGCGCTGATCGAGGCCGCCGCCCGGGCCGGCATCCGGATCACCCTGCTGGACACCTGCTACCTGTCGGCCGGCTTCGGCGCCGAGCCGACCCACCCGCAGCTGCGGTTCAGCGACGGCGACGCCGAGGCGTGGGCGGTCCGGGCCGACGCGCTCAAGCCGCGCGAACACGCCCGGATCGGCGCCGCCATCCACTCCGTCCGGGCCGTCCCGGCCGAGCAGCTGGGCACCGTCGCGCAGTGGGCGGCGACGCGCGAGGCTCCGCTGCACGTCCACCTGTCCGAGCAGACCGCCGAGAACGACGCCTGCCTCGCCGCGCACGGCGTCACCCCCACCCGGCTGCTCGCCGACCACGGCGCGCTCGGCCCGCGCACCTCGGCCGTGCACGCCACCCACCTCACCGACGAGGACGTCAAGCTCCTCACCGACTCCTCCACCACCGTCTGCATGTGCCCCACCACCGAACGGGACCTCGCGGACGGCATCGGCCCGGCCCGCCGGCTCGCCTCGGCGGGCAGCCCGATCACCCTGGGCAGCGACAGCCACGCGGTGATCGACCCGTTCGAGGAGGCCCGGGCGCTGGAGCTGGACGAGAGGCTGCGCACCCGCACCCGCGGCCACTGGACGGCGAACGCGTTGCTGCGGGCCGGCACCGAGGACGGGCACGCCTCGCTCGGCTGGCCGGAGGCCGGTCGGATCGAGCCCGGGGCGCTCGCCGACTTCACGGCGGTCGCGCTGGACACCGTCCGTACGGCGGGCCCGCCGCCTCGGCTCGGCGCCGAGATCGCCGTCTTCGCGGCCTCGGCGGCGGACGTACGGCACCTGGTGGTCGGCGGGCGGCACGTCGTCCGGGACGGCGTGCACCAGCTGGTGGCCGACGTGCCGGGGGCGTTGCGCGCCGCCATCGGCACGCTGGACTGCTGACTCCCCTGTTCGGCCCCCTTGTCCAACTCCATTCGGAAGGCGTTGTCTTGAGCACCAGGACCACTGTGATCACGGGCATCGGCAGCCTGGTCACCAACGACCCCGGGCAGGGCGTCGGGCCGCTCGGCCTGCTGACCGACGCGGCCGTGGTGGTCGAGGGTGACACCGTCGCCTGGGTCGGCCCGGCGGCGCAGGCCCCGGCCGCGGACGAGCGCTTCGACGCCGAGGGCCGGGCGCTGCTGCCCGGCTTCGTCGACTCGCACGCCCACCTGGTGTTCGCGGGCGACCGCACCGCCGAGTTCAACGCCCGGATGTCCGGGCAGTCGTACACGGCGGGCGGCATCCGTACGACGGTGGCGGCCACGAGGGCGGCGAGTGACGCCGAACTGGACGCGAACGTGGCCCGGTTCGTTCGGGAGGCGCTGCGTCAGGGCACCACCACCGTCGAGTGCAAGTCCGGCTACGGGCTGACGGTCGAGGACGAGGCCCGGGCCCTGCGGATCGCCTCGCGGCACACCCCGGAGACCACCTACCTGGGCGCGCACGTGGTCGCTCCCGAGTACGCAGAGGACCCGGCGGGGTATGTGGACCTGGTCACCGGCGAGATGCTGGACGCCTGTGCGCCGCATGCCCGTTGGGTGGATGTGTTCTGCGAGAAGGGCGCCTTCGACGGCGACCAGGCGCGGGCCGTCCTGACGGCGGGGATCGAGCGCGGCCTCACGCCCCGGGTGCACGCCAACCAGCTGACGTACGGGCCGGGCGTGCAGCTCGCGGTGGAGCTGGGGGCCGCCTCGGCGGACCACTGCACCCACCTGACGGACGAGGACGTGGCGGCGCTGGCGGGTTCGGCGACGGTCGCGACCCTGCTGCCGGGGGCAGAGTTCTCGACGCGGGCGGAGTACCCGAGCGGGCGCCGGCTGCTGGACGCGGGCGCGGTGGTGGCGCTCTCGACGGACTGCAACCCGGGCTCGAGCTTTACGAGTTCGATGGCGTTCTGCATCGCAGTGGCGGTGCGGGAGATGGGCATGACGCCGGACGAAGCGGTCTGGGCCGCGACGGCGGGCGGCGCCCGCGCACTGCGGCGCAGTGACGTGGGGACGGTCGCAGTGGGGGCGCGGGCGGACCTGCTGCTGCTGGACGCGCCCTCGCACGTGCACCTGGCGTACCGCCCGGGCGTGCCGCTGACGGCGGCCGTCTGGCGGGCGGGCGTTCGGGAGGTCTGAGCCCCGGACTGTGCCCCCCGCGCCCCCGGGGTGGCGGGCGCGGGGGCTTCGCGAGAGCGGCCCGCTCCCTGCACACGGGGAGCGGGCCGCTTCGGCGTGCCGGTCAGCCGAAGGGCAGGACCTGGGTGCTGCCACCGGCCAGGATGCGCTGGTACTCGTCCCCGCCGTCGAGTGAGCGGTAGTTGACCACCGGATCGCCGGCCCGCACGAGGGCGGTCGCACATCCGAGGCACCAGGGCTGTGGCGGCTGCACGTCGAGATCGTCGATCACCGCAGGAGCGGAGCACTGCGTGCAGTCCGCCATCGCGTCCTCCCCGGGGGTCAGGCCCAGGTGGAGCCGCACGTGGTGCAGCCCCATCGGCCGTCCATGGTCTGGTAGGTGGCGCCCGATCCGCAGACCGGGCAGGTGCGGGCGCTCGGCTCGTCGACCCGCTCCAGCAGCGTACTGGGCGTCGAGGTGGTGGTGGGCTCGATCTCGGTGACGGGCTCGTCGAGCAGGATGGTACTCATGGCGTCTCCCCTCGGGATGGAGTGGCAGAGATGCGCCGGCCGGGCATCACCAGGGAACCCGGCTGCGGTCCAGATGTGGATGCCGTCAGGGGGCTCCCGCACGCCGTGTGCGCGCCCCGCACACCCCGTGCGTGCCCTGCCTGGAGATGTCCTCCTGTCGATACGGTTGCCACTCCACGCAGTCGAAGGGCGACACCGTGTCACGTCAACGTCAGCTTGGGGCGCTCATCAGGGCCGCTCGGTGTGCACGGCGGATGACTCAGGCCCGGCTGGGCCGCGCGTGCGGCTACTCGGCGTCGGCGATCAGCCGGGTTGAGGCGGGCACGCTCCGGCCAACCGAGCAGGCGCTGATGCAGATCGCCCAGGTCTTAGACCTCCCGCTTGACGCCATTGGCCTGGGCCGACCGGCTACGCTGGCAGCGGATGTGACTCAGGATCAGGAGGACGCCATGCTCCGCAGGCAGCTGCTCGTGGCTGGCATGGCGGCAGCTGGGGCGTCAATGCTTCCATCCGCCTCCGTCGCTGCCGCGCGCCCGGATGCATCAGCCCGGATCGTTGGGGCCCTGTATAAGCCCGAACCCTCTGAACCCACGTCGTTGCAGCAGCTCGAGGCGTCGCTGATCTCGGCACGCGCGCAGTTCACGGCGGCCCGCTACCGACACCTCGGCGACTTCCTGCCCGGCTTGTTGGGCTCGGCGCAGGCGACCCGCGAGGCACTGTCCGGCCGGTCCCGCGAGGAGGCCCATGGGTGTGTGGCCCGGGCCTGGGTGCTGGCGACGGAGCTCGCGTTGAAGGCTCACTCCGACGTCGCGTGGCCGGCAGCAGACCGGGCTCTGGCTGCGGCTCAGGCCAGCGGCGATCCGGTGGTGCACGGGGAGGCAGCTCGGGTTCTGGCGATCACGATGCGGCGTTCAGGACGCCCGGCCGCCGCCGTCGATCTCCTGCGTCGCACCGCTGACTCGCTCTCCCAGGACCGAAGCGACGTGTCCTGGGCTGTGGCGGCGACTCTGCTGATGACGTCCGCCTACACGGCTGCCTGCCGGCAGCACCGAGGCGACGCCCTCGACCTCATGTCGGGCGCGGCGGAGGCGGTCGGCCGGGTGACCAGCGCCAGGTTTCGGCCGAGCACCCCGCTGTTCACCGTCGACGCCACCAGCGCGCAGTTGGACCTCTACTGGATTGGCGTACACACGGCGCTGGGAACCCCCGATGAGGGGGTGCCGTACGCGGCGCGGATCGCGCCGGGACAGCTGCCGACCGCCGAGCGCCGGGCCCGGTATGGCACAGACTGCGCGCGCATGTGGCATCACCTCGGCGACCACCGCAAGACGTTCGCCGCGCTGCGGTTCACCGAGCAGGTCGCCCCGGAGGAGGTGCGTCGGCCGGCTCTGCGGGCACTCACAGCGGATCTGCTGTACGCGCCGGTCACCGTGGTCGGCGTGCGGGAGCTTGCCGCACGCACGGGTGTCTCATAGGGGGCGGCGGACCCTTGCGAGGAAGACACTGCTGTGGCGCTCGGGGATGTGCAGGACCCGGCGGGCGGAACGCCGGCCGAGACTCCTGCATGGGGGTATGCGAGTCCCTGGCAGCACCAGGGGCTACCCAGCGGCGGCCTCTTGCGGGGAGCAAGAGGCCGCCGGAACGATTAGCTCAGGGAGTGGTGGTGAGGTGGTCGAACTCGCCGGCCTTGGCGCCCTGGAGGAAGTCTGCGAGGTTGAGGCGGGTGGTTCGGACGATGACCTCACCCTCATCGGACTCGCGCACTTCGACCAGCCCATCAAGAGCGCGCACCTCAACGCAGTTGTTGTTCGCCTCACTGAAGCTGGACTTCTGCCAGTCGGTGCTATTCATATCTGCCGTTCATTTCCTTCATGATCGAGCGAATGTGATCTCGGGACTCGTTCTCGGGGAGCGCGACGGCCTTGATGCGCTCCAAGATTGCGCGGTAGCCCGCCAGCTGGGCAGGCGAATCGAAGATGTGGGATCCATGAGACGAGTCGGACTGCACTGTGTCCAGTTCTGGCACCGGTCCCTCCGCGTAGAGCAGGTTCTCACTGGGGCCGGGGAAGTTGGCTGTCGTGAAGGGCACGACTCGCAGTGAGACGTTCGGGAGTTCGGAATCCCGGACGAGGGAATCCAGCTGTTCCTTGAGCACTGCCGGCCCGCCGTACTGGATGTGCAACGCCGCTTCATGAACGAGCGCCGTGTACGGCGTTTCACCGGACCGGATGATCTGCTGCCTCCGCAGTCGGAACTTCACTCTGCGATCGACCTCTCGATCGGGAAGAGATGTGAACCCTGTCGCGACCACCGCAGTTGCATACGTGTTCGTCTGGAGCAGGCCCGGGATGATGCCGATGGTGAAGCTCGTGAGGCTCTTCGCGCGTCCTTCGATCTCCGCGACATCGATTGGGGCGGCCGCGAGCGCTGTTCGATACTCATCCCACCAGGCCGAGTCCCGCTCCCTGGCCATGTCGGCGAGCGCTTCGACCAGCGGGGCATTGGCGCACATGCAGGCTTCCGCGATCTCGTGCAGGCGAGCCACACTGACGGCCGACTTTCCGACCTCCATCTGACTCACCAGGGCGGGAGTCACCCCGAGCAGCCTGGCGAGGTGGCTGCCGCCGAAGCCGGCCTGCTCTCTCATCCTTCGCAGTTCTGCACCGAGCCGTCGCTGACGAAGGGTGGGGATCCGAAGTGCCATGGCGTCCTCTCTGCTGGTGCAGAGGCCAGTGTGCCGCGCCAGCCACCGAAGGAGCTATCCGGGCTCGTTCCCTCGTGCGGAGGAACCTTCTCTCGTTCGGCTTTAATTAAAGAGCGGATGCGCTACCGTCGTATCAGCTCGATCCGACGGATCGTCAGTAACTCGTGCGTCCAGGGCAGTAGGCGCCTGCTGCCCGCGTGCCGAAGAGCAGCCGCTGGCCCCGGCCTGGTTCACGGTGACGACCGTCATCACCTCATCCCACACCACAGCCTCACGGAGGTTCCCGTGTGCATCCGTAACACCCCCTCGCTCACCCTCTCCAAGCTGGCCCTGCGGGACGCCATGACCCGCAGCGGCTGGGACGCCGACACCATCTTCAACGCCGAACTCGCCCTCTGCGAGCTCATCGTCAACGCCTGGCGGCACGGCGACACCCCCGCACCGATCGTCTGGTTCTCCGTCCTCGACCGCACGCTCCGGGTCACCGTCTCCGACGAGAGCGACGCGCTTCCCCAGCCGCGAACGTCCGCCGGCCTTGCCGAGACCGGGCGGGGCCTCCAGCTGGTGGAGGGCCTCACCCACCGCTGGGGCGTCGACCCCCAGAAGCGCGGCAAGACCACCTGGTACGAGCTGGACTCCCTCGCGTGACCCGCGACCCCGTCGCGCCGGACGACCCCCGGATGTCCGACTACACCGCGCCCCACATCACCTCCCTCCTCGGTGAATTGCACCGGATCGGCATGCCGTACGGGCTGCTCTGGGGCTCCGCCTCGGCCGGCGAGACCACCCTCGACGGCCGCATCCTGGTCGACTTCGGGAACGCGCCGGTCAGCACTCTGCTCAACCTCTTCCACCTGCTCCGCGACCTGGAGCGGGACGAGGCGTGGCACCGGTGAGGTTCTTCGCCCCTGTGGCCCTCGGCGCCATCCCGACCCTCAAGATGCCCCTCCACGCGCCCCGCCCGAAGGATCGCGACCAGCGGCACTGGAACACGCGAAGGCCCTCACCCGCCCAGGGCGAGGGCCGCGCGGGCGGCCGTACGAGGCCGGCGGACTGACCGACATCGCGCGGTAGGCGGTCTGGGCTGATTCCGTCGGGCGAGGTCAACTAGCAGTGCCGCCTTGATCCTTCGGGGTTCATGCGGCTTTGAGCGGGTTGCCAAGACGAAGGTGGCGCTCGACGATGCCGGCGAGGGGAACCCCGCACCGCGTGGCATACTCCCGGCGGATTACTCCGGTACCTCCCGGGGCCTACGAACGACACCAGAATGCTTACATCCACGGGCCGATTCGATACGGAGCCGCGGAACCTAGCGTCGATCCCATGAAATGCAATCGCCGTATCAGCGCCGTCGCGGCGCTGGCGCTCGCCGCCCTCGTCACCGGAACCGGCGCCGGGTTCGCCGCCACGGCCACACCGTCGGCCACACCGGTGGCCACGCACGCGTTCGCCGCCGCACCGGCCACGACCACGGCCACCGCGCCCGCGCCGTCCTTCCAAGGCACGCTCCCCGCGCCGACCGGCCCCTACGCCGCCGGCGAGGACGTCATCCACCTCACCGACGCGAGCCGTCCCGACCCGTGGGTGCCGTCCTCCGGCCCCCGCCAACTGACCGTCACGATGGTCTACCCGGCCGTTCCCGGGACCGGGACGCCGGCCCCTTACATGACCCTCGCCGAGGCAGCCGGACACATCGAGCGCGGGAAGATACCGGCGAGCTCCGGCATCACCCCGCAGAACCTTTCCAGCATCACCACTCACGCCTTCGACCGCGCGCGGCCGCAACGCGGCAAGTATCCGCTGGTGGTCCTCTCACCCGGGTTCGGCGACCCGCGCATGGTGCTCACCTCGCTCGCGACCGACCTGGCCAGTCACGGCTACGTCGTCGCGCTCGTCGGCCACACCCACGAGGACAGCGGCGAGACGCTGGCGAACGGCCAGACGCCGCCGTGCGCGATCTGCGATGACCCGAACCTCGACATGGACACGGTCACCGCCGGCCGCGCGCTGGACGTGTCCTTCGTGATCGACCAGTTGACGCATGGCAATGCCGCGTGGCGCCTGGCACACCTCATCGACAAGCACGAGATCGGCATGGCCGGGCACTCCATCGGCGGAGCGGCGGCCGCCACCACGATGATCGCCGACCCGCGAGTACGGGCCGGCGTGAACATGGACGGCACCTTCTTCCCGGCCCCGATGCCCGGCCGGATCAACCGGCCGTTCCTCATGCTGGGTGCGGACGCCTACCACTCGGCCGGCGGTGGTGGCGACAACTGGGGGCCGTCCTGGGCCGCCCTCGGCGGCTACAAGAAGTGGCTGGCGGTCACCGGCGCCAACCACCCCAGCTTCACCGACGTGGACCTGCTCGAGGAGGAGGCCGGGTTCCCGACGCCGCCCCTCGACCCCGAACGTGGAATCGTGATCACCCGTGAGTACGTGACGGCGTTCTTCAACCAGACGCTGAAGGGGATCCACAGTCCGCTGCTGGACGGCCCCTCGCCGAACAATCCGGAAGTACTCTTCCAGCACTAGTGCAGCGCCGCGTTGACCCTTCGGGGGTTCAAGCGGCTTCGAGTGGGCTGCCGTCGTAGGTCCGGCGGTAGGGCTTGGCGTCGTGTTCGTCGTGGGCCGGCCTGCCCTACCGTCTACGCGGCACGAGTCCGGTGTCGAAGGCGATGATCGCCAGGTGGACGCGGTCCCGGGCCTCGAGCTTGGCGAACAGACGCGCGACATGGGTCTTCGCGGTCGCCGCGCTGATCACCAGCCGCTCCGCTATCTCAGCGTTCGACAGTCCCTGTCCGACCAGTGCCAGTACCTCGCGCTCCCGGTCGGTGATCCCCGCGATGGGACTCGAGTCCGCGGCGGGCTCGGCGTCCGGTGCGGGGGCCGCGGGGGTGGACGTTCCGGCGGCCGCGGGGCCGGACGTTCCGGCGAAGTCCGCGATCAGCCGTCGGGTCACGCTCGGCGCGAGCAACGCCTCGCCGGCCGCCACCACGCGGATCGCGTCCAGGATGGCGTCCAGGGCCATGCTCTTGAGCAGGAAGCCGCTGGCGCCGGCGCGCAGAGCGCCGTAGACGTACTCGTCGTCGTCGAAGGTCGTCAGCACCAGCACCTTGGGCGGGTCCGGTTCGGCGGTCGCCTGCCGGGTCGCCTCGATCCCGTCCATGCCCGGCATCCGGATGTCCATCACCACGACGTCCGGCCGCAGTTCACGCACCAGGCGCACCGCCTCGCGGCCGTCGCCGGCCTCGCCGACCACCTCCAGGCCGTCGGTGCTGCCGATCAGGATCCCGAGTCCGACCAGCATCAGCGGCTGGTCGTCGACCAGCAGCACCCGCACGCTCATGCCGGGAGCCTCGCCGTCACCCGGAACCCGCCCTCCGGACGCCGGCCCGCGCTGAACTGGCCGGACAGCAGCGACACCCGCTCGCGCATGCCGAGCAGGCCGAAGCCGCTCCCGCCGGCCGCCGCCGAGGGCCTCGGACGGCCGGGCCCGCCGGGACCGTCGTCCCCGTCGTCCACCACCTCGATCGTCACTCCTTCCGGCTCGTAACCCACCGCGACCCGGCACGTCCGCGCACCGGAATGCCGCACCACGTTGGTCACCGACTCCTGGACGATCCGGAACGCCGACAGCTCGATCTCAGGCGGCAGTGGACGCCGCTCGCCCTGCCAGGCCACGTGGACCCGCACCCCGGCGTCGGCCGTGCGTTCGGCGAGCCGCGGGATATCGGCCAGGCTGCCGGCCGGCGCCAGCGGAGCGGCCGCCGGCATGGCGTCGTCCGGCTCGGCGCGGCGGAGCGCCCCGAGCATGCGCTGCAGCCCGAGCAGCGTCTCCCGGCTGGTGGTCTCGATGCCGGTCAGCGCCTGCCGCGCCTGCTCGGGCTTGGTGTCCACGACCCGCGCCGCCGCTCCCGACAGCACCGTGATGATCCCGATGCTGTGCGCGACACTGTCGTGCAGTTCGCGGGCGATCCGCAGCCGCTCGGTCACGACGGCGCGGGCCGCCCTCTGCTCGTGCAGGGCTTCGAGGTATTCACGGCGTTTGCGATACGCCCCCGCGAAGACCCACGCGACCGCGAACCAGAACGCGAGCCCCCCGGCCCACTGGGCCGCGTCGCCGACGGACTGCCCGGGGGCGTGGATGTCGTAGACGAACACGGCCGCGACGCCCGCGACGGAGCCGACGGCGACGGCAGCCTTCGGCCGCCGGACGGCGAGGTACCCACCCAAGGCGACGAGCAGGACGAACACGATCCAGGGCCGCACGCCGAAGAAGTCGCCGAGGACCGATTCGCCCAGGATCACCACGAAGACCGCCGCCGGCAGACGGCGCACCAGCAGAACCGGAAGGGCGAGCACGACGCACAGACCCATCAGCTGGATCTGGAAGGGCCCGAGGTCGGGAAACCGGAACAGGCCGACGTGGTGCGGAACCTGAGCGATCGACCAGCCGAGCATCACCGCGTAGAAGCAGGTGGTGGCCGGCACCACGGCCGGTGACGTCAGCCAGGTCACGCGCTTCGAGGTCGAGAGACGCCGGAGAAGCTCTTCCATGCGGAGATCGTATTCAGCGGCGTCGGCTCCGCGCGTCGCCCCGGGGATGTACGCGGGGTACACCCCCGGGCCGAGGGCCTGGGGAACCGTGACATCCGCCGGCCGACGCGACGGATCACGCCCTGTTCGTAGGTTCGAGAACATGACGAATGCGCCGATGACCGACGTTCGCGAGGCGAAGAGGAAACACGATGACGGCCCGGACCGGCAGCCCGCGCAGCATCGGCGCCGTTTTCCTTGCCGGTGGCCCGAGTTGGCGCTCATCGGCTGCGGAGTCGCCGTACTCGCCTGGGCGTTCGTGCTCTGCACCGCCCTGCCGTCCATGGCGACTGCTGCGCACTGGTCGGCCGCCTGGGCCGGGTTGGACGTCATGGAGGCGCTCGGCTTCATCGCCACCGGGGTCCTGGCGGCTCGTGGCGATCTCCGACGGGTCCTGTCTGCCGCGGCCACGTCGACGCTGTTGCTGGTCGACTCCTGGCTCGACCTGATGACAGCGGGGTCTGGCCGCGATTTCGCCGTGGCGCTGGCCATGGCGTGCTTCGGCGAACTGCCGCTTGCGGTGGTCTGTGCGGTCCTCGCCTGGCGACCGCTCCGCGTTCCGACACCAACCGTCGATCACTGGAAGACAGAGGACCCTCGATCATGAATCTTCGTCCTGCGCTCGGTCGGCCCGGAGCGCGTTGGGGGTTGACCGCGGCGGCGGCCGGCACCGCGGCCTTGTCCTGGTGGATGCTGGACTCCGCCCCCTATCCGTACGCGCAGCGCCGGCTGCTCGATCTGCCCTTGCCGCTGCTCAGCCAGGGGCGGCTCGATTCGATGCTGGAGTTGCGCCATGGCGAGCGGGTCCTGGAGGTCGGACCGGGTACGGGCCTGCAGGCTCTGCGGACCGCCCCGCAACTGGGCCCTGACGGTCGACTGGACATCGTCGATATCCAGCAGGAGATGCTCGACCACGTGATGACCCGGGCCGCACAGCGCGGCCTCACCAACATCGCGCCGACCCAGGCGGACGCCCACCACCTGCCGTTCGAGGACTCCGTGTTCGACGCCGCCTACCTGGTGACGGCCCTGGGCGAGATCCCGCAGCCGGAGGTGACGCTGACGGAGCTGAAGCGGGTGGTCAAGCCGACTGGGAGGATCGTGGTGGGCGAGTTCTTCGACCGCCACCAGGTGCGGCGCGCCACCCTGGCTCGCCATGCCAATGCGGTAGGGCTCCACGTGACCCGGCTGATCGGCCCGCCGTTCTCCTACTACGCCCAGCTGGTGCCATGCCGACCGGGCGGGTCAGGGGGCCGCTGACGGCTGCCTGCACCGGTCCTCCCGAATGCGCTTCGGACCCGAAGCCGCAGGCAATAGCCGATGGTCAGTCAGTTGAGCTCCGTGCTGACCGTCGGCGTGGGTCCGGCGTGGGTGGGTGAGCCGGTCTCCCGGCGGGCAGCGGTTACGTCGAAAGGCAGACCGGTTCCGCTACTTGGCGCAGGAAGTCGGGCCGGCCGACTTCCTGCGCGTTCAAGTGTTTTCTATGTGCCGACCAGATGGGCAGTGCGCTGATCACTCCCGCCCAACGAGCGCCGCAGGAAGCCGAGTTCGTGCCACAGCAGGTGCTCCACCACCGCCTCGTCGGTCGGTCGGTGCCCGGTGGCCCGCAGTGGCAGTACCTCGTGCGGGCGGCCGGCGGCGAGTAGGGCGTTGGAGAGTCGCAGGGTGTGGACGGGGAAGACGTTGTCGTCGGCCAGGCCCTGGATGAGCAGCAGTGGTCGGCTCAGCTTCGCCGCCTCCGCGATGAGCGAGCCGTCGTCGTAGTGCTCGGGGTGGTCGTCGGGGTGGCCGAGGAAGCGTTCCTGCCAGTGGGTGTTGTAGAGCCGGTGGTCGGTGGGGGCGGCCCCGGCCGAGGCGGCGTGGAAGACGTCCGGGCGGCGCAGCACCGCGAGGGCGGCGAGGTAGCCGCCGTACGACCAGCCGCGGATGCCCACCCGGGCGAGGTCGAGCAGTCCGGGCCGCTGCCGGGCGGTCTCGTGCAGGCCCTCGATCTGGTCCTCCAGCGCGGGCCCCGCCTTGTCGCCGTACACGCTCTTCTCCCAGCGGGGCGCGCGCCCGGGGGTGCCGCGGCCGTCCACCACCAGCACCGCGAAGCCCTGGTCGGCGAACCACTGGGACACCTGCTCGTGCCAGACGCCACCGGTGGTGGCCTTCTGCATGGCGGGCCCGGCGTACGGGTCGAGCAGGACGGGCAGCGGGCCGTCCGCCGGGCGGTGACCGGTGGGCAGGAAGAGGTTGGCGCGCAGATCGCGCGGGCCGAGCCGGAGCAGCTCCGGACGCGCGTCGAGGGCCGGCGGCAGCGCGTACGAGGCGAGCGGGAGCGCCGGGCGGCCCTCGCGCAGGACCGTGGTGCGGCCGGACGGGAAGCCCTCGCAGCGGCTGGTGAGCACCAGCGTGCCGCCGCGCCGCATGCCGGTGTGCAGGCCCGGGCCGCTGCTCAGCTTCCGTAGGCCGACGTCCGGTGCGTACGTCCAGAGGTGGGTCTCGGTGGGCTCGTCGGAGGCGGTGAACAGCACCTGTTCGCCGTCCGTGCCGTGCACCTCGCGCAGGTGCAGTCCGGCCGGGGTGACGGGCTTGCCGTCGACGGTCAGGTGTCGGGTGTCGCCGAGGTCGGCGGAGCCGACCAGCGCGCCCCCGGCGGTGCGGACCGGCAGGCCGGGGACGAGTTCGACCCAGTGCTCGTCGCGCTGCTCGTCGAGCGCGCGGGTGGTGCCGTCCGGCTCGATCGCCAGGGTGCGGACGGTGCGCTGGTCGCGGCTCTGCACGGCGGCGTACGGGCCGTGGCCGTCCCACCCGGCGGCGGTGAGGTACTCGAAGGCGGCACGGTCCCAGCGGACCTCGGTACGGCCGCCGTCCAGGCCGTCCAAGCCGTCCAGGCCGTCCAGGCCGAGCAGCCACAGCGAGACGTCGGCGTTGGCGGTGCCGGCCAGCGGGTAGCGGATCGCGCGCGGCGGTCGGTGGGGGTCGGCGGGGTCGGCGAGGAACACCGTCGTGACCGGACGCTGGTCGACCCGGGCGACGAGCAGCGCGCTGCCGTCGGGGGACCACCAGTGGCCGCGGGTGCGGTACATCTCCTCGGCGGCGACGTACTCGGCGAGCCCGTAGGTGACGTCCGCGGCCTCGGGTTCGGCGAGCGCCCGGTCGTCGGTGCCGTCGACGGAGACCACCCGCAGGCCGCCGGCCGTGACGTAGGCGATCCGGCGGCCGGTCGGGTCGAGTCGGGGGTCCTCCGGCGCACCGGTGGTCGGGACGGCGCGGACGGTGCCCGCGGCGGTGTCGGCGAGCCACAGCGTGCCGTCCAGCGCGAAGGCCGCGCGGTGCCCGTCGGCGTCGGTGCTGAACGCGGTGATACCGGTGGCGGCGCCCAGGGCGGCCGGGTCGGCGATCAGCCGCTCGTCGCCGGTGGCGGTGTCCAGCGCCCAGAGGCAGTCCACCGGGTCGGTGCCGCCCCGGCTGCGCAGGAACAGGACGGTGGTGCCGTCGGCGGACGGCTGTGGCCGGCCGGGGGCGCCGAGGGTGAACCGTCGGGTGCGGGCGAGCCGGCGTGGCAGGGAGTCGGTCATGCCCGGCACCGTAGGCAGAAAACGGCCGGGGCCGCCGTGGATCTCAGGAATCCACGGCGGCCCCGGAGCAGTGAGCCGATCGTCAGCGCGTGAGCGCGTCGGGGGGTCGGTGCGTCAGTGCACGTCGCCCATGAGCTTGACGACCTTCTTGCGGTACATCGCCAGCGCGATGCCGGCGAGGATCGCCATGGCGCCCTGGACCGCGAAGTACGCGGTGCCTCCGACCACGTTGTCGCCCAGCACCAGCTGGAAGATCGCGGCGACGCAGTCACCCGCGGTGACGGCGAGGAACCAGACGCCCATCATCTGGCTGGCGTACTTGGCGGGCGCCAGCTTGGTGGTGACGGACAGGCCGACGGGGGAGAGGGTGAGCTCGCCGACCGTCTGGACGAGGTAGACCACGGCCAGCCACAGCGGGGTGACCTTGGCGCCGCCGGAGGCGGCGGCCATCGCCAGCATCATGACGAAGAAGGACGCGCCGATCATCAGCAGACCGAAGGCGAACTTCATGGTGGTGCTGGGGTTCTTCGACCGGCGGGCCAGCGCGACCCAGATCCAGGCGAAGACCGGGGCCAGCGCCATGATGTACAGCGGGTTGAGCGACTGGAACCAGCTCGACGGGAAGTCGAACCCGAGCAGCGTCGAGGCCGTGTGGTCGTTGGCGAAGACGTTCAGCGTCGAGCCGGACTGGTCGTAGATCATCCAGAACACGGCGGCGGCGACGAAGAACCAGATGTAGCCGCTCATCCTGGACTGCTCGGCGGTGTCGAGGTCCTTGTCGCGCTTCACCTTGGCGAAGACGAAGACCGGGATCGCCAGGCCGGCGATGGACAGCGGCCAGATCGCCCAGTTGATGGTGAAGTGGCCGGTGAAGCCGACGATCGCGTAGAACGCGGCGGCGACCGCCAGCCAGATGCCGGCCTTGGTGAAGATCGCGCGCTTCTCGGCCGGGCTGATCGGCGAGGTGACGACGCTGCTCTTCGGGCTCAGGTGGCGGGTGCCCAGCAGGAACTGGAGCAGGCCGAGGGCCATGCCGATGCCGGCCAGGGCGAAGCCCAGGTGCCAGTCGACCTGCTGGCCGACGGTGCCGACGACCAGCGGGGCGACGAAGGCGCCGAGGTTGATGCCCATGTAGAAGATCGTGAACCCGCCGTCGCGGCGGGGGTCGTTCGGGCCGTCGTAGAGGTGGCCGACCATCGTGGAGATGTTGGCCTTGAGCAGACCCGAGCCGACCGCGATGAAGACCAGGCCGACGAAGAACGAGGCGCTGACCGGGACGGCCAGCAGGAAGTGGCCGATCATGATGATCGCGCCACCGAGTGCGACGGTCTTGCGGGCGCCGAGGAAGCGGTCGGCGATCCAGCCGCCCGGGAGGGCCAGCAGGTACACCATGGCCGTGTAGACGCTGTACACGGCGGAGGCGACGGCCATCTTCATGCCGAGGCCGCCGTCGGTGACGGAGGCGGTCATGTAGAGCACCAGCAGGGCACGCATGCCGTAGTAGCTGAAGCGCTCCCACATCTCGCTCATGAAGAGAGTGGCGAGTCCTCGGGGGTGGCCGAGGAAGGTCTTGCCGCTGGGAGAGGCCGACGTGACGTCGGCGTCCAGGGTCGTAGACGCCATGAGTAGTGGTTCCTTGCCTGACAGCGTTCGCCTAGGGGGGTGGCGGCGGACGTGGACGAAACCACTCTACGTGGCGGTATTTGGATCTATCAGATGACAAAAGCCACGAATCAGGTATGGGAATGGCAAAGAGATCAACAGATCTTATCGATTAATCCATGGCAGATCGCTCGGTCTTCCTTCGTATTCAAGATCCACGGGGGGATTCTTCGCTGAACGGGCGGCCTGCAACGCCGTGTTGAGTCCAGCCGGATGCCTGTATAACGATCACAGTCTGTGAACTACCTCACAGGGCGTACGGGCTTATCCCGGCGGACTACCATCACCACATGACCTGTGTGCTGCTTGCCGAGGACGATCCGGCGATCTCCGAACCCCTCGCCCGGGCCCTGCGACGCGAGGGCTATGAGGTGCTCGTCCGCGAGGACGGTCCGACCGCACTGGCCGCCGGCCTCACCGAGGAGGTCGACCTCGTCGTCCTCGACCTCGGACTGCCCGAGATGGACGGCCTGGAGGTCTGCCGCCGCCTGCGCGCCGACGGCAAGAGCTGCCCCGTCCTGGTGCTCACCGCCCGCGCCGACGAGGTGGACACGGTGGTCGGCCTCGACGCCGGCGCCGACGACTACGTCACCAAGCCCTTCCGCCTCGCCGAACTGCTCGCCCGCGTCCGGGCCCTGCTCCGGCGCGGCAACGTCGACCAGCTCACCACCGGCGCGCACGGCGTGAAGATCGACATCGAGTCCCACCGCGCCTGGCTCGGCGACGAGGAGCTCACCCTCTCCGCCAAGGAGTTCGAGCTGCTGCGCGTCCTCGTCCGCGACGCCGGCCGGGTGGTCACCCGCGAGGAGATCATGCGGCAGGTCTGGGACACCACCTGGTGGACCTCCACCAAGACCCTGGACATGCACATCTCCTGGCTCCGCAAGAAGCTCGGCGACGACGCGGCCAACCCGCGCTACATCGCCACCGTGCGCGGGGTGGGATTCCGGTTCGAGAAGAATTAGCCCCGCACGGAGATCGGGACCGGCCACGGCCGGCTAAGCGGAACACCTCGGGGAGCGGCAGCGTGAAACGCCGGATGATCAACTCGCTGCTGGGCGTCGTCCTGGTGGTGGTCGTGGTGTTCTGCGTGCCGCTCGCCCTGGTCGAGAAGCGCACCATCGTCAACTCGGCCCAGGACCGGGTGGACGCGGCCGCCGTCCGGGTGCTCGCCCTGGTCGAGAGCCGGATCGCGGCCGGCGAGTCGGTCACCGAGGCGCGGGCCTTCGAGAGCCAGGTCACCGAGGGCAGCTACGTCGAGGTGCAGGTCCCCGGCCAGCAGGTCGTCTCGGCCGGCGAGCGCCCGGCCGGCAACCACCTGCTGAAGGCCGTCGAACGCGGCAACAGCGGCGAGACCGTCACCGTCGAACAGTCCCGCGCGGACGTCGACCACGAGATCGCCAACAACCTGCTGCTGCTCGGCGTCGTCGCCCTGCTCGCCGTCCAGGCCGCCGTCGCCCTCGCCGTCTGGCAGGCCAAACGGCTCGCCCGGCCGCTCACCGACCTCGCCGAGACCGCCGAACGGCTCGGCTCCGGAGACCCCCGCCCGCGCGACCGCCGCTACGGGGTGCCCGAACTCGACCGGGTCGCCGAGGTGCTGGACACCAGTGCCGAACGGATCGCCCGGATGCTCACCGCCGAGCGCCGGCTCGCCGCCGACGCCTCGCACCAGCTGCGCACCCCGCTCACCGCGCTCTCCATGCGGCTGGAGGAGATCACCGCCCTCGCCGAGGACCCGGAGACGGTCAAGGAGGAGGCCACCATCGCCCTCCAGCAGGTCGAGCGGCTCACCGACGTCGTCCAGCGGCTGCTCACCACCCAGCGCGACCCGCGCAGCCCCACCGCCGTCGCCTTCGACCTCGACGAGGTGATCAAGCAGCAGGTGGAGGAGTGGGGGCCGACACTGCGCGAGAAGGGCCGGGTGCTGTCCCTGGAGGGCTTGCGCGGGATCACGGCGGTCGGCACCCCGGGGACGGTCGCCCAGGTGCTGGCCACCCTGATCGAGAACTCCCTGATGCACGGCGCCGGGACGATCACGCTGCGGATCCGGCCGTCCGGTACGTCGGTGGTGGTCGAGGTGCAGGACCAGGGCGCCGGCGTGCCGACGGACCTCGGCAACCGGGTCTTCGAACGCGCGGTCAGCGGCCGCAACTCCACCGGCATCGGCCTCGCCGTCGCCCGCGACCTCGCGGAGGCGGACGGCGGGCGGCTCGAACTGCTCTCGCTGAAGCCGGCGGTGTTCGCCCTCTTCCTCGGGCGCAGCCACGAGGACTGAGGACCGAGGACCCTCGGAAACCGACCGCCCCGGCCCCGGCCCTGGCCCTGGCCCCGGCTCCGGCTCCGGCCGCTAGACGAGCTGCATGTCGCGGATCACGTCGAGGTCGGTGAAGGTCGGCGGCGCGTCGCAGAGCGCCACCATCTCGCGGAAGATCCGGTCGGTCTCGGGCAGTTCGGAGTTGCGCATCGCCTCCTCGTAGGAGGGGAACTCCACGACCTCCACCACGTGCCTGGGATCGGAACGGTCGGTGCCGACCAGGGCGTGGGAGGCCGTACGCCTGCCCCGGGTCGCCTCGACCCAGGCGTCCATCAGCCGGTTGAGGTCGTCGAGCCGGTCGGTCCTGCAGTCGATGATCTGGACGAACGCCATGGCGAGCCTCCTGGACCCCCTCGGCAGTGATCGTTCGCAGCCGTGCCCGCCCTCGGTAACCCGCCCTCGGTAACCACTGTCCTCCGGTGGCGGCGGACGCGGCAAGCCCGGGAAACCGCGCCGTCCGACGCGCCGGGGCCGTTCGGTAGGGGGCCGTCCGGTGCGTGGGGGCCGGCCTGTCCGGTCCTGGCCTAGCGGACCCGCTCGGCGACCGGCACCAGGCCGGCCTGGGCGCCCGGCTCCTGGCGGTCGCCGGTGCCCGCCGCCTGCTGCGCGGGCAGCTCGACCGGCTCCGGTGCGGACTTGAACACCCAGGTGCGGTACGAGACGAAGCGGAACACGGTGGCCACGGCGAGGCCGATCACCTTGGCGCCCAGCTGCTCGTAGTGCGAGTCCAGCTTCAGCACGTACACCGAGAAGCCGAGCACGCCGGTCTCGATCAGCATGCCGATGCCGCTGTAGACCAGGAAGAGCGTGATCTCCCGCTTGCGGGAGGCGGCGTCGCGGTCCCGGTACAGCCAGTAGCGGTAGCCCAGGTAGTTGGTCGCGATGGCGATCAGCGTCGCGGCGATGTTGGAGCGCAGCGAGGCCAGGTGCAGGCCGTTGATGCAGACCCAGAAGACGGCGAAGTTGACCACCACGCCGCTCAGGCCGACGATGCCGAACTTCACGACTTCACCCGTGAGTCCGCGCAGTTTCTGCGCGACTCGGGACTTCGACGCTGCGGTCGTCGCCATACCGGACTGCCTCCATTGTGCCTACGGGACGAAAGGGCTGGGCGCGGCGGTGCGGCCGCCCCTTGAGCCCTGCGTGCACGCACATGATCAGACCGCGTAGACCAGGACCTGGCCGTCCAGGCTACCCGCTTCCATCGAACGGCCGAGCCGCTTGAATCCTGGGTTAATGTCTACGCGCGTCCGATCCCGAGCGGCCACCGGCGGCTCCACCGCCCCCACCGGCCCGGATATCCTGGCCAGGTGACTTCCCCGGGCAATGTGAATTTTCCAGTGGTGGGCATGATCGGTGGCGGGCAGCTGGCCCGCATGGCACACCAGGCGGGAATCCCGCTCGGGGTCAGGTTCAAACTCCTCGCCGACACGCCCCAGGACTCCGCCGCACAGGTGGTCTCCGACGTCGTCCTCGGCGACTACCGCGACCTCGACACCCTGCGCCGCTTCGCCGCGGGCTGCGACGTCGTCACCTTCGACCACGAGCACGTCCCCACCGAGCACCTGCGCGCCCTGGAGGCCGACGGCATCGCCGTCCGCCCCGGCCCCGACGCGCTCGTCAACGCCCAGGACAAGGGCGTGATGCGGGCCAAGCTGGACTCCATCGGCGTGCCCTGCCCCCGGCACCGGATCGTCGCCGACCCGGCCGACGTGACCGCCTTCGCGTATGAGCTCGAGGGGGGCCAGGGCGAAGCCCTGTCGGCCGAGGGCGGGGGTGGGCGACGGGCGGGCGGCTATCCCGTCGTCCTCAAGACCGTCCGCGGCGGCTACGACGGCAAGGGCGTCTGGGTCGTCCACGACGAGGAGGAGGCACAGGCCCCGTTCCTCGCGGGCGTCCCCGTGCTGGCCGAGGAGAAGGTCGACTTCGTCCGCGAACTCGCCGCCAACGTCGTCCGCTCGCCCAGCGGCCAGGCCGTCGCCTACCCGGTGGTGGAGAGCGTCCAGGAGAACGGCGTCTGCGCCGAGGTCACCGCCCCCGCGCCCGACCTCGACCCGGCCCTCTCCGACGAAGCCCAGCAGCTCGCCCTGCGGATCGCCGGCGACCTCGGCATCACCGGCCACCTCGCCGTCGAGCTGTTCCAGACCCGCGACGGCCGCATCCTGGTCAACGAACTCGCCATGCGCCCGCACAACTCCGGCCACTGGACCCAGGACGGCGCGGTCACCTCCCAGTTCGAGAACCACCTGCGGGCCGTCCTCGACCTCCCGCTCGGCGACCCCCGGCCGCGCGCCAGGTGGACCGTCATGGTCAACGTCCTCGGCGGCGACTACCCGGACATGTACCACGCCTTCCTGCACTGCATGGCCCGCGACCCCGGGCTGCGGATCCACATGTACGGGAAGGACGTGAAGCCCGGCCGCAAGGTCGGCCACGTCAACGTCTTCGGGGACGACCTCGAAGACGTCCGCGAGCGCGCCCGCCACGCGGCCGCCTACCTGCGAGGAACGATCACCGAATGAGCTCCGCTGCTCCCGTCGTCGGCATCGTCATGGGGTCGGACTCCGACTGGCCCGTGATGGAGGCCGCCGCCCAGGCCCTCGACGAGTTCGAGATCCCGTACGAGGTGGACGTCGTCTCCGCCCACCGGATGCCGCGCGAGATGGTCGCGTACGGCGAGAACGCCCACCGGCGCGGACTGAAGGCGATCATCGCGGGCGCCGGCGGCGCCGCCCACCTGCCCGGCATGCTCGCCTCGGTCACCCCGCTGCCGGTGATCGGCGTGCCAGTGCCGCTGCGCTACCTCGACGGCATGGACAGCCTGCTGTCGATCGTCCAGATGCCGGCCGGCGTACCGGTCGCGACCGTCTCGGTGGCCGGCGCGCGCAACGCCGGCCTGCTCGCCGTCCGGATCCTCGCCGCGTTCGACCCCGAACTCACCGAGAAGATGGCCGACTTCCAGGCCGAACTGAACAACCAGGCCACCGAGAAGGGCAAGAAGCTCCGGGCCAAGGTGGCCGGTTCCTCCTCCTTCGGCTTCGGCAAGTAACCCCGTTGGTGGGGGTGGGGTAGAACAGCCCGTATGACTTCTCGGACGGACTCCCCCACCCCGCTGGACCGCGCCCGCGCCCTGCTGCGTACCACCCCCGTGGTGGACGGGCACAACGACCTGCCCTGGGCGATGCGCGAGCAGGCCGGGTACGACCTCGGCGCGCTCGACCTCGCCGCCGACCAGAGCGACCGCCTGCACACCGACCTCGCCCGGCTCGCGGAAGGCGGGGTCGGTGCGCAGTTCTGGTCGGTCTACGTCCCCTCCTCCCTGGCCGGCGACCACGCGGTCAGCGCCACCCTGGAACAGATCGACTTCGTCCACGCCCTGGTCGAGCGCTACCCCGACCGGCTCCGCCTGGCCCGTACCGCCGCGGACATCGAGGCCGCCCGCGCGGAGGGCCGGATCGCCTCCCTGATGGGCGCCGAGGGCGGCCACTCCATCGACTGCTCGCTGGCCACCCTGCGGGCCCTGTACGAACTCGGCGTGCGGTACCTGACGCTCACCCACAACGACAACGTGCCGTGGGCCGACTCCGCGACCGACGAACCGGCCGCCGGCGGGCTGACCCGGTTCGGCGAGGAGGTCGTCCGCGAGATGAACCGGCTCGGCATGCTGGTCGACCTCTCGCACGTCTCCGCCGACACCATGCGGGACGCCCTGCGGGTCACCGAGGCGCCGGTCATCTTCTCGCACTCCTCCGCCCGCGCCGTCTGCGACCACCCGCGCAACATCCCGGACGACGTGCTCGCCCAACTGCCCGCCAACGGCGGCGTGGCGATGGCCACCTTCGTCCCCAAGTTCATCCTGCCTGCCGCCATCGACTGGACGCTGGCCGCCGACGAGAACATGCGCGCCCACGGCTTCCACCCGCTCGACACCACCCCGCCGGCCATGGAACGCCAGCGCGCCTTCGAAGCCGCCCACCCGCGCCCGATCGCCACCCCGGCCACCGTCGCCGACCACCTCGACCACATGCGCGAAGTCGCCGGCGTCGACCACATCGGCATCGGCGGCGACTTCGACGGCACCGCCTTCCTGCCCGACGGCCTCGACTCGGTGGCCGGCTACCCCAACCTGGTCGCCGAACTCCTGCGGCGCCACTGGTCCGAGACCGACCTGGCCAAGCTCACCTGGCACAACGCCGTCCGCGTCCTGCGCGACGCCGAATCGGCGGCCGCCACGCTGCGCGCCGGCCGCCGCCCGTCCATCGCCACCATCGCCCAGCTGGACGGCGGCAACTCGTGAGCCTCTGAACGGCGGGAACTCCGGGGGCCCTACGCCAGCAGCGGGATCTCGATGGCCGGGCACCTGTTCATCACCATGGCCAGCCCGGCCTCCCGGGTCCGCTGGTACGCGGCCTCGTCCACCACGCCGAGCTGGAACCAGACCGCCTTCGCCCCGATCGCCACCGCCTGGTCCGCCACCTCCCCGGCGAGCGCACTGTTCACGAACACATCCACCACATCGACCGGGAACGGGACTTCGGCGAGCGAGGCGTAGCCCTGCTCGCCCAGGACCGTCTCGGCCTTCGGGTGCACGGGGACGACGCGCTTGCCGTAGCGCTGCAGGACCCGGGCCACGCCGTAGGCGGCCCTGGCGGTGTTGGTGGACAGGCCGACCACCGCCCAGGTGTCCCCGGTGGCGGTGAGGATCTCGCGGACCGTCGCGTCGTCGCCGTAGCTCGTCATGCCGGTACCAACGACGCGTACGGCCCCGGGATTCCGGGCGGGATCAGACGTCGGAGGCTTCGAGGGCGACCCGGGCCGTCCTGTCGCCGGTGTAGGTGGCCCTCAGGTGGAGGACCGTGGCCTGTCCGCCCGGGCGCGCCGCGTTCGTCTCGTGTCCGTTGCCGAAGTCCAGGCCGTCGGCCCCATCGCGGTCCAGCCGTACCCGGGGGAAGGCGGCGGCCAGGCGCTGGGCAAGTTCGGCCCGGGGCATCGTGAACTCGGCCGTGTAGCCGCGGTCCTGCCAGCCGCCGTTGTCCCGGCAGGCGGGCTCGGTGGCCTGCGCTGGCAGTGACCCGCCCGCGAACGCCATCACCTCCGAGCAGCCGACGCCGGAGGGGCTGCCGTCCCAGGTGCTCAGCGCCCAGCCCGCGTAGGCGAGGGGCGAGAGGACGGCGGCGGCCGCCGCGGTGCCGATCAGCCACGTGAACCGTTTGCGCATGACGAATCCCCCGGTCTCCGCGAGCGTCGCGAGGCCCGATCCTCGCACGGGGTCTGAACGTGTTCAAATACTGTCGCCCCGCCCCGGAAAACCGTACGCCCCCAGGGGAGTCCTGGGGGCGGTGCGTGAAGAGGGGGGAGGTCAGCTGGGGCGGCCGAGGGCCCGGTAGGTCCAGCCGGCGGCGCGCCAGGCGTCGGCGTCCAGGACGTTGCGGCCGTCGAGGAGGCGGCGTTCGGCGACCACGGCGCCGAGTTCGGCCGGGTCCAGCTCGCGGAACTCGGCCCACTCGGTGAGGTGGAGGACGACGTGGGCGCCCTCGGCGGCCTCCAGGGCGGAGCCGGCGTAGGTGAGCGAGGGGAACATCTTGCGGGCGTTGTCCACGGCCTTCGGGTCGTAGACGGTCACCTGGGCGCCCTGCAGCTGGATCTGCGCGGCGACGTTGAGGGCGGGGGAGTCCCGGATGTCGTCCGAGTTGGGCTTGAACGCGGCGCCCAGGACGGCGACCCGGCGGCCCAGGAAGCCGCCGTCGCACTGCTCGCGGGCCAGCTCCACCATCCGGGAGCGGCGGCGCATGTTGATCGAGTCGACCTCGCGCAGGAAGGTCAGTGCCTGGTCGGCGCCGAGTTCGCCGGCCCGGGCCATGAACGCGCGGATGTCCTTGGGCAGGCAGCCGCCGCCGAAGCCGAGCCCGGAGTTGAGGAACCTGCCGCCGATCCGCTCGTCGTAGGCCAGCGCCTTGCTGAGCTGGGTGACGTCCGCGCCGGCCGCCTCGCAGACCTCGGCCATCGCGTTGATGAACGAGATCTTCGTGGCGAGGAAGGAGTTGGCGGCCGCCTTGACCAGTTCGGCGGTCGCGTAGTCGGTGACCATGAACGGCACCCCGGCCGCGATCGGCTCGGCGTACACCTCGCGCAACAGCCGCTCGGACCGCTCGCTCTGCGTGCCGACCACGATCCGGTCCGGCCGCAGGGTGTCCTGGACGGCGAAGCCCTCGCGCAGGAACTCCGGGTTCCAGGCGAGCTCGGCGCCCGCGCCGACCGGCGCCAGCGCGGCCAGCCGCTCGGCCAGCCGCCCCGCCGAGCCGACCGGGACGGTGGACTTGCCGACCACCAGGACAGGCCGGGTCAGGTACGGCGCGAGGTCGTCGATCGCGGTGTCGACGTACGACATGTCGGCGGCGAACTCGCCCTTGCGCTGCGGAGTGTTGACACAGACGAAGTGCACGTCGCCGAACTCGGCGGCCTCCTGGACGGAGGTGGTGAAGCGCAGCCGCCCGGTGGAGCCCTCGTGCCCGGCCACGTGCTTGAGCAGCAGCTCGGACAGCCCCGGCTCGTACATCGGGACGCGGCCGGCGGTGAGCATGGCGATCTTGTCGGGGTCGATGTCCAGGCCCAGCACCTCGAAGCCGAATTCGGCCATCGCCGCGGCATGTGTGGCGCCGAGGTAACCGGTGCCGATCACGGAGATGCGGAGGGTCACGGGTGCTCCCTGGATGCGGACTCGACCGGTACGGACGTCCCCGATGCTATCCGCCCCGCGCCGGCGTGCAGGGATCACCCGCGCGCCCGGCCCGCTGGGCACTCGCAGGTGGGCGACCCAGGATTTCTACTGAACGGTAGTTAACCGCGGGTCCGGCATCAAACGGACCGGATCGATCGGAACGGTTCGGGCCGGCCGGTTCGGTCCGACCGGATGATCGGTGCGGAGGATACGGGTTTCGCGACGGCGATGAAGACGTTGGACCGCACCCGGCCCCCGGCCGCGACCCCCGCGCCGGGGGCCGTTCGTCGTCCGGCACCGAAACATCCTGGACGGATCCGCCCGTCCGATGACATAAATGATCGTCAACTTCCCCGCGCAGCAAGACGATCACGGGAGATCACGGATCATGGGCAGCACACCCGAGCAGCACCCCGCCGGCAAGGTCTGGCTGATCACCGGCGCCAACTCCGGCTTCGGCCAGGCGATCGCCGAGGCCGCCCTGGCCGCCGGCGACACCGTCGTCGCGGCCGCCCGGCGCCCCGAGACGCTGGCGGAGTCGGCCGCCGCGCACCCCGGGCGGCTGTTCCCGGTCGGGCTGGACGTGACCGACCAGGAGCGGGCGGCCGCCGTGGTCGCCGAGACCGTGCAGCGGCACGGGCGGATCGACGTCCTGGTGAACAACGCCGGCCGCGGCCTGGTCGGCGCCGTCGAGGAGTACACCGACGGCGAGTTGCGGGACCTGATGGACCTGCACTTCTTCGGTCCGGCCGCCCTCGTCCGGGCCGTGCTGCCGCACATGCGGGCGCAGGGCTCGGGTGCGGTGGTGCAGATGAGCAGCATGGGCGGCCGGTTCACCTTCCCCGGCGTGGGCGCCTACTCGGCCACCAAGTTCGCGCTGGAGGGGCTGTCCGAGGCGCTGGCCCAGGAGGTCGCCGGGTTCGGGATCAAGGTGCTGATCGTCGAACCGGGCGCGTTCCGGACCGGCTTCGCGGGCGGCGGCGCGCTCGCCCACGCCACCCCGATCGACGCGTACGAGCCGGTGGTCGGCCCGGTCCGCACCGGCCTGCCGGACAGCGACGGCAAGCAGCCCGGCGACCCGGCGAGGGCAGCAGCGGCGATCCTCGCCGCCCTGGACGCCGAGCGGACCCCGCTGCGGCTCGCGCTCGGCAGCGACGCCGTGGACGCCGTCCTGGCCACCCTCGACGGTGCGCGGCAGGAGGCGGAGACCTGGGCGGCGGTCGGCCGCGGCACCGACTTCCCGGCCGGGGCCTGACGGCAGGCCGCCCCGGGGCCTGAGAGCGTCCTGGGCCTGGGGCCGTCCCCTGGTCTCAGGACGGCCCCGGGCCTGAGGGTGGCCCCGGCCCGGGAAAACCGGACGACGGCGGGCAGCGGCGCTCCGTAGGCTGCCCGCCATGTCCTCCGAGCTCAGCCTGGCCGCCATCACCCCCGAGAACCTCGACGCCGCCCTCGCCCTGCGGGTGCGTCCCGACCAGGAGGGCCTGGTCGCGCCGGTGGTGAAGTCGCTGGCCGAGGCCTACGCGCACGGGGAGACGGCCTGGCCCCGACTGATTCTGGACGGCGAGCGGCCGGTCGGCTTCGTGATGGCCTTCTTCGACATCCGCTTCCGCCCGGAGCGGCCCGACGACCGGCCCCGCTCCGGCCTCTGGCGCCTGCTGATCGACGCCGGGCGCCAGGGCGGGGGCTACGGCCGCTTCGCCGTCGAGCAGGTCTGCGCGGAGATCCGCCGCCGGGGCGGCACCCGCGCCACGGTCACCTACGTCCCCGGCCCGGACGGCCCGGCGGAGTTCTACGCACGCCTGGGCTTCCGCCCGACCGGCGAGCTGAGCGGCGACCAGACCGTGGCGGAGCTGGAGCTGTAGACCCGGCAATCCGTGGAGCCCTGGAGCCCTGGCGTCCCGGAGGCCGGAGCCCGGGCGGTCAGCCGATCAGCGCCGCCGCCTGCTCCCGCGCCTGGCGCAGCCACTCGGCGCGCTCGGCGGCGGAGGCGTCGGTGACCGTGCGGAACACCGTCCGCCGTACGTCGGTGACGCCGACGTACGGCAGCACGCAGGCCGCCCAGATCCGCTCCAGCGGGTCCTGGAACTCCTCGCGCTCCCGGGCCTCGGGGGTGTCCGAGGTGTTCAGCACCAGGGCCCGCCCGGCCCGGAGCAGCCCGGCCGGTTCGCCGTCGGCCGTACCCAGCTTGTACGCGACGCCGGGGACCAGCACCCGCTGCACCCAGCCGGCCAGGACGGCGGGCGGCATGCCCCACCAGTTGGGGTGGATCAGCACGAGCCCGTCCAGGGTGGCCACCTCGGCGCGGTGCAGGGCGAGTTGGGGGTCGGCGGACTGGCCTGCCGCGGCCACCGTGCCGGTTTCCCCGGCGGTCAGCAGCGGACTGAAGCCCTCCGCGTAGAGGTCGTGCGCCCGTACCTCGCAGCCGCGCCCCCGCAGTTCGTCCACCACGGCTTCGTACAGCGCGTGGTTGAAGCTGCCCGGTCGCGGATGCGCCAGGTAGACCCCGATCGTGCCGCTCATGGTCCGTTCCCCTTCGGCTGGTTGGCGTTGGCGATGCTACGACCCGGGGAGGCCGGGCCGGGGCCCGGGTAGGGTGCCGGACCATGACCGAGCCGGAATTCCTCACCACCACCAGGGCGTTCTACGACACCATCGCCACCGAGTACAGCGACCGCTTCCGGGACGCGATGGACACCATGCCGACGGACCGGGCGATCCTGGCGCTCTTCGCCGACCTGGTCCGGGCCGAGCGCGCGGACGCCAGAACGGCCGAACTCGGCTGCGGCCCCGGCCGGGTGACCGGACACCTGCACCGGCTCGGGCTGGACGTGTGCGGGATCGACCTCTCGCCGCGGATGATCGAGCTGGCTCGGGCGGCCTGCCCGGAGGTGCCGTTCAGCGTCGGCTCGCTCTTCGACCTCCCGTTCCAGGACGGCGGGTTGACCGGCGTGGTGGCCTGGTACTCGATCATCCACACCCCGGCGGAGCGCCTTCCGGAGGTGTTCGCCGAGTTCGCGCGGGTGCTCGCCCCGGGCGGCTACCTGCTGCTCGCCTTCCAGGTCGGCGACGAGCCCCTGCGCCTGGAGGAGGCGTTCGGCCACCAGGTCGCGCTGGACTTCCGCCGGCTGCGGCCGGAGCGCGTCGAGGAGTTGGCCCGCGCGGCCGGCCTGCCGGTGACCAGCCGTACGGTCCGTGAGCCGGACGGCGAGGAGAAGACCCCGCAGGCGTACGTGCTGGCC
This sequence comes from Kitasatospora sp. NPDC023385, assembly GCF_055664045.1. Lineage (NCBI taxonomy): Bacteria > Bacillati > Actinomycetota > Actinomycetes > Kitasatosporales > Streptomycetaceae > Kitasatospora > Kitasatospora sp. NPDC023385. The sequence goes on from NZ_JBVOOL010000026.1 coordinate 44,559, forward strand.
CGCAAGCCGAAGGCCTGAGCCCCGGATGGCTGGAAGGCTGGCACCCCGGCGGTCCGGGCCCGGCGCCCGTACCCCTACGCGGCCTCGGACGACGGCTCCCCGGAGGCGGTCGCGATCACCTCGTCCAGCACCTCGCGCGAGCGCAGCAGGTCGTCGATCATCCGGTCGATCCGCTCGCGCTCGGCGGTGAGTTCCTCGACCAGCAGGGGGGTCGCGACCTCGCTGGGGCTGCCGTCGGAGTCCCGCATGCAGGGGAGGATCTTGTAGATGGTGCGGCTGTGCAGTCCGGCCGCGAACAGCTCCTGGATGTGCACGACGCGGTCGACCGCCGCTTCCGGGTACTCCCGGTGGCCGCCCTCGGTGCGGCGGGCGACCAGCAGTCCCTGCTGCTCGTAGTAGCGCAGCGAGCGCTCGCTCACGCCCGTCCGCCGGGCCAGTTCGCCGATCCGCATGCGGTCCACCCCGTCCACCCCGTCCACCCCGTCTACCCCGTTCACGCGTTCACCCGTCCACCCGGTCCGGGACCGGCGTCGCGGCCCGGGCCTCGAACCCGCCGTCGATGCTAGTTTCCACGGTTCCGGCATGGCGATGCACGGGTCGGGTAACACAGCGACGCGCGGCCGCGCCCGGCCGGGGGCGACGCGCGGGGCCCTGCCGCTCATGCCATGATCCCTGCATGGCTTCCAACGTTTTCTTCGACATCACGATCAACGACGAGCCGGCCGGCCGGATCGTCTTCAAGCTGTACGACGAGGTCGTCCCGAAGACCGCCCGCAACTTCCGCGAGCTGGCCACCGGCCAGAACGGCTTCGGCTTCGAGGGCTCCGGCTTCCACCGCGTGATCCCGTCCTTCATGCTGCAGGGTGGTGACTTCACCAACCACAACGGCACCGGCGGCAAGAGCATCTACGGCGAGAAGTTCGCGGACGAGAACTTCCAGCTCAAGCACGACCGCCCGGGTCTGCTCTCGATGGCGAACGCCGGCCGCAACACCAACGGCTCGCAGTTCTTCATCACCACGGTCGTCACCGACTGGCTGGACGGCAAGCACGTCGTCTTCGGCGAGGTCGTCGAGGGCATGGACGTGGTGAAGAAGGTCGAGTCGCTCGGCTCGCAGAGCGGCCGCACCTCGGCCAAGATCAGCATCGCCAAGTCCGGCGTGGTGGAGTAGTCGCCGCTGCCCCTGGCACGCGTACCGCCCCGGAGTGGAGAGTCGGCCCGGCCGACTTCCTGCTCCGGGGCGGTGGCATTTCCGGCGGCCGGCTCATCGGCACCGCCCCCGACGGCACCCGTACCGGGCGACTGGTCGCGGGAGGGGCAGGGTAGCCGGGCGGGCGATCGTCCGGACCGGAAGCGCGCAATCACCCCGCACCTCGCCGACCCCGCCCTAGGCTCTCCACGGACGCGGCCGAAGCCGCGGTCCGACTCGACTTTCCGGCAAGGTGGTTCACCGATGATCGAGCAGAGTGCCGACGACGGCGAGGTGACGTACGAGCAGGTGACGGTGGTCTCCCTGGACTCCTGCGAGCCGGTCGGCCCGGCGCGGTTCGCGGTCCGCGTCGTCCGCGAGGGCATGACCGTCAAGCGGGTGGCGGGCTACTGGGTGCGCTGGGACGAGCGGTGGGGCGGGGAGGAGGTCCGCCACCACGCCCGCTGGGTGGGCGACGAGGAGTACGTCCGGCCGGACACCGGCAGTGTGGACGGCACGCTCGCCGTGACGGTCGCCGCCTCCTGGGGGGACGGCGTCCGCGCCTTCTCCCGCCGCCTGGGCACGGAGACCGTGGTGACCTTCCTGCCCGGCGAGACCGAGCACGAACTCGTGTTGGAACAGGCCGCCCCGCACCGCCCGGCCGCCCTGTCGGTGCAGCTGGCGCACGCCCGCTGGCTGGGCGGCGACCGGCAGCCGATCCACTACGGCTACTCGGGCGCCACCGAGGCCGGGGACGGCGAGGGGGAGTGGCTGGTCCGCTTCCCGGAGTGCGGTACGGGCCTGCTGCCGTCCGCCGGCCAGGCCGACGCGGGGTAGCCCGAAACCGACCGGCCCGACGCTCGCGTCTGCGGATCAGTCGCGTCTGCCGGTCACTTGATGTCGGGCACCGCGGTGTCGTTCTTGAAGGCGTCGAAGAGCTGCTTGGCCTTGTTGCCGTCCCACAGCACCGCGGATTCGCCGGTCTTGGTCCGGTAGTCGGGGTTGCCGATCGGCACGGTCAGCGACTTGCCGCTGCCGCCGTTGACGTCCTTCATGGCGAGGAAGAGCGAGCCGAGGTCGGTCAGTCCGCAGTCGTCGTCCACGATCAGGGTGCCGAGCGCGGAGTCGACGAGCGGGTAGAAGGTGAACGGGTCGAGCAGGTTGCCCGGGGAGGCGGCCTGGTGGGCGAGGGCGCCGAGGAACTTCTGCTGGTTGCGCATCCGGCCGAGGTCCTGGTCGGCCATCTGGTGGCGCTGGCGGACGAACGCCAGGGCCTGCTTGCCGGTGAGGGTCTGGTCGCCGGCCTGGAGGTCGAGGCCGGAGTCCTTGTCCTTGACGGGCTGGTCGATCTTCATCTCGACGCCGCCGATGGAGTCGACGATGCCGACGAAGCCGGCGAAGCCGATCTCGGCGTAGTGGTCGATGCGGATGCCGGTGTTGAGCTCGACGGTCTGGACGAGCAGGCGTCCGCCGCCGGCGCCGAAGGCCGAGTTGATCTTCGCGGTGGTGCCCTTGACCGGCTTGCCGTTGCTGCCGGCGTGCTCGGGGATCGGCACCCAGGAGTCGCGCGGGATGCTCATCAGGGTGTTCCCGTTGTCCCCGACGTGCAGGATCATCATCGAGTCGCTGCGCTTGCCCTCGGTGTCGTGCCCGGTGTGCAGGTCGTCCTGTTCGGAGTCGGTGAGGCCCTGGCGGCTGTCGGAGCCGACGATCAGCCAGTTGGTGCCCTTGCCCGCGGCCGGCCGGCCGGGGTAGTCGGCGAGCACGTTCTCGTGGTTGAGCTTGGAGTCCGCCCAGAACCAGGTGGAGACGGCGGTCACCATGACGGCGATCAGCAGCCCGAAGACCGACCACTTGACGATCCGCCGCCGGGGCCAGCGCCTGGCCTGCGGGCGGGCCGGCCGGGCGTCGCCCAGACCACCGGGACCACCGGAACCACCGGGACCACCGGAACCGCCCGGACCGCCGGGGCCGCCCGGACCCGCGGGGCCACTGGGGCCACTGGGGCCGCCAGGGCCGCCGGGGCGGACGCCGGGCGCGCCGGCCCCCTGCTGCGGGACGCCGCCGAGCCGGGACGGACCCGGCTGTCCCGGCTGCTGCGGCGTGGCCGCCCCGGCCCCACGCGGGTTCAGCGAGGCCGGCAGCGGCGGCTCGCCCGCCGCGCCGCCTCCGCCGCCTCCGCCGTACGGGTTCCCGCCGCCCCCCGGGCGGCCTTCCTGCCACGTGTTCATGCCGTCGAGGATGCCCGACCCCGGTCGTGCTGACTCCCCCCGGGGGCTTCACCAGGCCTCTTGTAGCAGTTTTGATGCACGCACCGGATCGTTCCGCCGTAACGTCCGGACATCCCGCGTTCCGGCGGCCGAAACGTTTCTTGACCGGCTCGAACACAGCGTGTTTGCATTCCAGGCATGGATCAGCGTTGGGCACTCACGCGTCGGCGGCACGTCGACCTGCGGCGTGGTGTGGCCTGTTCGCTCTGTCGCGGCTGACGCGCGCCCGTCGGATCCCCGCACGTCCCCGGACGTCGCGCCCCTGCCGGGCCCCGGCAACCCCCACCGCAGCGCTCCCCGCGCTGTGCAGCGCCGCCCCGCTTCCAGCCAGAGGTGAACCCATGGCCGTCGTCCTGTCCGTTTCCGGCTCCCCGTCCGCGACCTCCCGCACCACCCGCCTGCTGCGCCACGTCGACGCGCGGCTGGCGGAGCGCGGCCACCACGTCGTCCCCTTCGAGGCCCGCAGCCTGCCCGCGCACGCACTGCTGTCGGGCGACTTCGACCACCCGGGGATCGTCGCCGTCACCGAGCTGTTCGCCCAGGCCGACGGCGTCGTCATCGGCACCCCCGTCTACAAGGCCGCCTACTCGGGCCTGCTCAAGGCCCTGCTGGACGTGCTCCCGCAGTACGCGCTCGCGGACAAGGTCGTCCTGCCGCTGGCCACCGGCGGCTCGCCCGCGCACGTCCTCGCGGTGGACTACGCGCTGCGCCCGGTGCTCAGCTCGATGGGCGCCGGCCACATCACCCAGGGCTGGTTCGTGCTCGACCGTCACGTGACCGCCCGGGAGGACGGCACGACCGTGCTGGAGAGCGGCACCGAAACCCTGCTGTCCCCGGTCGTGGAGGGCTTCGCCACCGCGCTGGAACGGCTGTCCGCACCGGCACTGACCGGCTGAGGGCATCGGCGTCGCGGCCCGTGCGCGGACATCCCCGAGGCGGGCCGCGGCCGACCCCTAGGGGAAGACGCGTCGCACCCCGTAGAACCCTGGTTGAGCGGCTTCATTCCGGCGGATGACGAGCCGTCCGCCGTCCACTCCTAACGTGGTTCACGCATCCCCACCCGTCAGGAAGCGGCCCCGGTTCCGTCGGGTCCGGTGGCCAGGCCCACCGGGATGGGCCCCGCGAGGCCGGGGGCCGACGGGTGGGCATCTTCCTTAGGAGACTCCAGTGACGACGGCCGCAGCCGTGTACGAACCCCAGCTTCCCGGCGGAGCCTCCGCCGTCGCGGCTTCGGCCCGTCAGGTCACCAAGGCGTACGGCTCGGGCGAGACCAGGGTCACCGCGCTCGACGCGGTCGACGTCGACATCCAGCGCGGCCGGTTCACCGCGATCATGGGCCCCTCGGGCTCCGGCAAGTCGACCCTGATGCACTGCCTGGCCGGGCTCGACACGGTCAGCGCCGGGCGGATCCGGATCGGCGACACCGAGATCACCGGCCTCAGGGACAAGCAGCTGACCAGACTGCGCCGGGACCGGATCGGCTTCGTCTTCCAGGCGTTCAACCTGCTGCCGACCCTGACCGCGCTGGAGAACATCACGCTGCCGATGGACATCGCGGGCCGCACGCCCGACCAGGCCTGGCTGGACCAGGTGGTGGAGACCGTCGGCCTGGCCGACCGGCTCAAGCACCGCCCGGCCCAGCTCTCCGGCGGCCAGCAGCAGCGCGTCGCGGTGGCCCGGGCGCTGGCCGCCCGCCCCGAGATCATCTTCGGTGACGAGCCCACCGGGAACCTGGACTCCCGGGCCGGCGCCGAGGTGCTCACGTTCCTGCGCCGCTCGGTGGACGAACTGGGCCAGACGGTGGTGATGGTGACCCACGACCCGGTCGCCGCCGGCTACGCGGACCGCGTGCTCTTCCTCGCCGACGGCGTGATCGTCGACGAGATGCACGCCCCGACCGCCGACTCGGTCCTCGAACGCATGCGCCGTTTCGACGGCAAGCGGACCAGCTGAGCGACGGAACGACCGCGCGGACCGACCCGGCGCCGGGGGGCGTCGGGCCGGTGATCGGGGGAGCGGGGGGCAAGGGGGGCCGGGGTGCTGTGCGCACCCGGCCCCCTACGGCGTCGCGCGCCCCGTGCGGGACCGGGGCTCCCCTGCCCCCCGTCCAGCCCACGGAGGGCTGGGATGATCGTCCGATGTTCCCCTCGGACGCCCCGCCCCTGCCCAGCGCCGCGCCCCTCACCACCGCGGCCGCCGCCCGCTGGCGCGCCGCCCGTACGGCCTGGCGGCTGGACAGCCGCTGGCTCGCCCTCGCCCCGGTGGCGTTCGCGGTCCTGGCGACCGCCGTGGAGCCCGCCGCCGGCCGGTGCAACGCGCAGGGCATCTGCCACGACACCTGGGGTTCGTCGCTGGCCGGCTGGGCGGCGCTGGCCGAGGTGGTCCTGCTGGCCGCCCGGGTGCGGGTCCGGGCGCTGGTCCCGCCCGTGGTCCTGGCCCTGCTCTGGTACCTCCCGGACGGGCTGGTCACCCCGCTCGCCCGCTGGTCGGCCGTCCTGCTCCACCTGCTGCTCACCGCCGTGCTGCTGGGCGCCGAGGCCGGCCGCCGCCGGGCCCGCCAGCAACTGGACGAGCTGATGGCCCCGCCCGCCCCCTTCCCGTGGACGGCCGCCGGAGCGCCCGCGCCCGTCCTTCGCGACGGCCCGCCCGTGCTGCGCCGCGCCCTCGGCGCCCTGCTGCTCACCGTCGCCGCGGCCTTCCCGCTGTACGGGCTCTGGGCGCAGGCCCAGACCGCGTCCGCCGCCGAGCGGGCCACCCGGGTGACCGGCACCGCCGGCGCGACCGACCGCGGCGGCGCGCTGACCGTCCGCTTCCAGCCGCCCGGCGGCGGCCCCGAGCGCACCGCCGCCCTGGACCTCTGGTGGCAGCGGCGGCCGCAGCCCGGCGAGCGCGTCCCGCTGCTGGTCGACGGCGACTCCGTGCGCGCCCTGGGCGACGAGTACGACGTCTCCGGCCAGCTGACCTTCGGCGGCCTGCTCGCCCTGCCCGGCCTGATCCTGCTGGGCTCGGCCGCCGCGGCGGGCGTCCGCCGCACCCGGCCCGCCTTCGAGGGCCACGCCCCCGCGCTCGCCGTCCGGGTCCGCGCCGACGCCCGCGGCGACCTGCTGGTCCAGCCGCTGGACGGCCCGCCGGACGGGCCCGGGCTCTGGCGCCTGGTCGAGCGCGAGCGCTACCGCTGGGCCCGCCACGGCGCCCCCGACGGGGACGGGCCGGCCTGGGTGCCCGAGCACCTGGAGACCGACGACGAGCGCGTCGACTACCCCGACCCGGTGCTCCGGTGCGACGAGGACGCCGTGGACGACATGGACGACATGGACGACGAGGGGGCGGACGAGGAGCTCCTGGACCGTGCGACCCCCGCGGAGGCCGCCGCCTGGCTGGTGCACGCCGGCCGCAGCGTGCCCGCCGTGCTGTACCGCGGCCCCGACGGCCCGGACGGCCAACTCCTCGTCCGCCCCGGCCTGTTGGACGGCGATCCGTACTGGGTGGCGGCCGTGGTCGCCCCCGCGGCCCGGGCCCCGCGGCTCGGCCGGCGCGCCGAGCTCTACCGCGAGCGCGAGCTCGCCGTCGCCGCGCTGACCGCCGAGACGCTGGCCGCCGCCCCCGAGGCGGGGCCGGACACCGAGCCGGTGCCCGCCGGCCGCTGGGAGATGCCGCTGCCGCTGCGGGCGGCGGCCGGGCCGGCGGCGGCGCTGCTGGTCGCCGGCGCCGTCGTGCTGCTCGGCGACGACGGCTGGTGGGAGGGGCTGCTGCGCCCGCTCTGGATCGGCACGATGGCGATCCTCGCCTGCGCCCAGACGCTGTCCTGGCAGCTGGTGGCCGACCGGGACGGCCTGCGGGTCGCCACGGCGCTGCGCCTGCGCAGCTACCGGTGGGCGGAGATCAGCGCTGCGGCGGTGCACCGGAACCTGCTCACCATCCGGCTGCGCGGCGGCCGGGAGTTCTCCTTCGCGAGCCGCCCGGCGGTCTGGCTGGCCGGCCGCTTCGGCGACCGGTACGACCCGGTGGCGCTGGCCCGGACCGTCGCCACCGCCGCCCACCGCCCCGACCTGCGCCCGGCGCGTGCCCTGCCGGACCGGCTGGGCGGCCCGCAGCACCTGGTGAACCGGCTCGCCCTGCTCGGCTACGCGGTGTTCACGGTGGCCCACTACGCACTCTGAATCCGCCCCGGACCCACACCGGATCCACCCGAGCCGGGCCCGCCCCACCAGGGCGGGGCGGTGTTCTTGATCACAGAGCCACCGGAGGGCCGCGAGGTGCGCTCCGGCGGCCGAACCGGGACGAGACGGAGGCGCGTCCGCACCGGTACGGTTGGCCCCGATGAACACCAAGGCTGCTGAGGAGCTGCCGGCTGTTTCCGTGATCATGCCGGTGCTCAATGAGGAACGTCACCTGCGCACGGCGGTCCGCCGCATCCTGGACCAGGAGTACCCCGGCCCGATGGAGGTGGTGATCGCCCTCGGCCCGTCGACCGACCGCACCGATGAGATCGCGGCCGAGCTGGCGACCGAGGACCCGCGGGTGCGGACGGTGGGCAACCCCACCGGCCGGACGCCCGCCGGGCTGAACGCCGCGATCCGGGGCTCCCGCCACCCGATAGTGGTGCGCGTGGACGGCCACGGCCTGCTGACCCCCGGCTACATCGTGACCGCGGTCCGGCTGCTCGGCGAGATGGAGGCGGCCAACGTCGGCGGCATCATGCACGCCGAGGGCGAGACCGACTGGGAGCACGCGGTCGCCGCCGCGATGACCTCCAGGATCGGCGTCGGCAACGCGGCCTTCCACACCGGCGGCATGGCCGGACCGGCGGACACCGTCTACCTCGGGGTGTTCCGGCGGGAGGTGCTGGAGAAGCTCGGCGGCTACAACGAGGAGTTCATCCGCGCCCAGGACTGGGAGCTCAACTACCGGATCCGCCAGGACGGCGGCCTGGTCTGGTTCACCCCCCAGCTCAAGGTGACGTACCGGCCCCGGCCCTCGGTGCGGGCGCTGGCCAAGCAGTACAAGGACTACGGCCGCTGGCGCCGGGTGGTCACCCGCTACCACCGGGGCTCGGTCAACCTGCGCTACCTCGCCCCGCCGACCGCCCTGGTGGCGGTCACCCTCGGGCTGGTGCTCGGCGCCGCCGTCCACCCGGCCTTCCTCGCCGTGCCCGCCGCCTACCTGCTGGGCATCGTCGGCGGCGCCGTGGCCGAGGGCCGCGGTCTGTCGTTCAAGGCGCGGGCGATGCTGCCGGTGGCGTTCGCGACCATGCACCTCAGCTGGGGCTTCGGCTTCCTCACCTCGCCGCGCTCGCTGGCGCGCAGGGTGATCGGCAGCATCGGCCCGTCCCCGAAGGACGTGCTCTCGAAGACGGGCTGACGCGCGGGGCCGTGCTCCCGGAGCCGGCCCGACGCGTCCGCCCGCCGTCGCCCGCCCGCTGTCGTCCGTTCGCCCGCTCCCGCCCGCCTGCGCCGCCCGCTATCGTCGGCGCGCATGGGGACAGTCGAGGGTGTGGCCCGGATCGAGCCGAGTGCGGACGTCGACGAGCGGGCCGTGATCGGCGCCGGGACGACGGTGTGGCACCTCGCCCAGGTCCGCGAGGACGCGGTGGTCGGCGCGGACTGCGTGATCGGCCGCGGCGCCTACGTCGGCCCGGGCGTGCGGATCGGGGACGGGGTCAAGCTGCAGAACCACGCGCTGGTGTACGAGCCGGCCGTGGTCGAGGACGGGGTGTTCGTCGGCCCGGCCGCCGTCCTCACCAACGACCGCTACCCGCGCGCGGTCACCCCGGACGGCCGCCCGAAGGGCCGACTCGACTGGCACGCCGAAGGTGTGACGCTACGTCATGGCTGCTCGATCGGCGGCCGCGCGGTGCTGGTCGCCGGGGTGACGGTCGGCCGCTGGGCCCTGGTCGCGGCCGGCGCCGTGGTGCACCGGGACGTCCCGGACTTCGCCCTGGTCGCCGGTGTCCCGGCCCGCCGGATCGGCTGGGTCGGCCGCGCCGGCGAGCCGCTGCAGGCCGCCGGGGGCGGCCACTGGCGGTGCCCCCGGACCGGCGAGCGGTACCGCGAGACGGACGGAACCCTCGTACTGGGCTAGCTACTTGGCGCAGACGTCGGTGTCGTCCGCCTGCACCCGCTGGAGGTCCTCGGGCGCCTCGGTCGGCGCCGCCGCCGGGGTGGTGGGCGCGGCCAGGACGTCCTTGCCGAGCACCAGCAGCAGCCCGCCCTTCGGGTCCGTCCTCGCGCCCGGCCGGACGGCGTCGCCCGGCAGCGCGAGCGCGGCGGCCAGCGCGCCGGCCGCGGCCTCCTGCCCGGCCGGGTAGGACACCGTGGTGGCCGCCGCGACCGGTGCGTCGCTGCCGACCGCGGCCAGGGCGAAGCCCTTCGCCTTGAGCCGGTCCACGGTCGGCCCGGACTGCCCGCGCTTGCCGCTGCCGTTGCGCACCGTCACCTGGACACCCTTGGTGTCCACCGCCGGAGCGGTGGCGCTCGGCGTCTCGGCTGCGGGTGCCGGTGCGGGCGCGGCCGGGCCGGAGCCCACGGGCGCGGACGGGGTGGCGGTCCCGGTCAGCGAGCGGTCGCCCGCGATCATCGCGAACAGCTGTCCGGCGTCCGGCTGCTTGAGGACCAGCCGGTTGACGTCCTTGGGGTCGTCCAGGACGGGCACGGTGGTGAAGGTGATGTTCTTGGTGTCCACCGTGCTGATGTCCAGCGCGAGGTCCTTGAGCTTGTCCACGCTGCCGATGCCGGAATCCACGGTGAGCGCCTTGGTGGCCGCGTCCGCGAGCTTGTAGAGCTTGGTCGGGCTGGTCAGGGTGTCGTCGCTCTTGATCTTGCGGATCATCGCGCTGATGAACTGCTGCTGCAGCGGGATCCGGGTGAGGTCGCCGCCCTGCCCGACCGCGTGCCGGGTGCGGACGAAGGCCAGCGCCTCCTCGCCCTGGACGACGTGCCGGCCCTTGGCCATCTTGAGGTGGGAGCCCTCGTCGTCGATGTCCTTGGCCGCGCAGACCTCGACCCCGCCGACCGCGGTGGAGAGGGTCTTCACCGCCTGGAAGTTCACCTGCACGAAGTGGTCGACCCGGATGCCCGTGGCCTTCTCGATGGTCTTCCAGGTGCAGCCCGCGTCGCGCCCGTCCTGGCCGAGGCTCTTGTTGAACATGTCCCGCGCCGAGCCCGGGATCCGCTTCCCCTGCGGGGTCTGGCATTCCGGGATCGGCACCATCAGGTCGCGCGGGAGGCTGACCACCGTCGCGTTGGACCGGTCCTTGGCGATGTGGAAGAGCAGCGTGGTGTCGGCGTGCCCGGTGCTGCCCTCGTCGCCGTACTCGCGCCCGAGCCCCTCCCGGCTGTCGGTGCCGATCACCAGGACGTTCAGCGCGTCCCCGGCGGCCCGGGGGCGCTGCGCCTCGTCGCCCAGCTGGACCTTGACGGAGGTCAGGTTGTCGTTGAAGTGCCGGTACAGGTAGTACGCCCCGCCGCAGCCCGCGACCATGACCAGGGCGCCCGTCCCGGCCGTCCACTTGAGCACCCGCCGGCGCCGGTGCCGCTTGGCGAGGGCGGCCGCCCGGCGGCGGGTGTCACCGCGGCCCTCCCCGGCCGGGGCCGCGGGCGCCTCGGCGGCCCGGCGGCTGTGCTGTCGCGGGACACCCGGAGCCGGCTCCACCCGGTACCGGCCGGTTTCCGGTTGCTCCTCGTGCACGGGGATTCCCTACGTTCGACCGGTCACGGATCCGGCCCACCCGTACGGACGGGCCGATCCGGACACAGTAGACGAGCCGCACGAAGGAATTGTTAAGGGTGTGATCTCTGCCATGTTCGAACAAAACGCAGGCAAACTCCGTTGAATGGCGCCCATTTTCGAAAGCGCCCGCGCCGACCTGCGGCCCGGCCCGCCCGGCCCGCCCGGCCCCATCCGGCCCGCCCGGCCCCGCTCAGGGCTGCGCGCAGGCGTCCACGTCGGCGGTGCGTCCCTCGAAGGTGGGAGAGGCACCCGCCGAGGGTGACGCCGCCACCGCCGCCATCGCCGCCTCGGCCGACCCGGCGCTCGGGCTCGGACTCGGACCGGCGCCACCCCCGCCCGCCTCCGCGCTCGGCGAGGGCGCCGACCCGGGCGGCCGGACCGCGACCGACCGGTCGTCCCGCAGCGCCGTGAACAGCTGGGTGGTCTGCGGCTGCACGAACTCGTCCCGGTCCGAGTCGTAGCGGTACGGGCGGCGCGGCGCGGTCAGGAAGACCACGCTCGCCGTGGGGATGCCGCGCAGGTCCTGGGTGAGGTCGTACAGCGCGCCGAGCGAGGACAGCCCGCCGTCCGCCCGGACGGACGAGGTCGCCGCGTCCAGCACCGGCCACAGCCGGGCCGGGTTCAGCAGCACCCCCTGCGACTCCACCTTGCGGATCAGCGCGGCCAGGAACTGCTGCTGACGGCCCATCCGCTGGGTGTCGCTGCCGTCGCCCAGGCTCTCCCTGGCCCGGACGTAGCCGAGCGCCTGCTCGCCGTGCAGGGTCTGCCGGCCGGCGGCCAGGTCGAGCCTGGCGTCCTTGTCGTGGATGGGCTGCGGCACGCACACCTCGACCCCGCCGATCGCGTCCACCATCGTCTTGAAGCCGTTGAAGTCGAGGATCACGTAGTGGTCGATCCGGATCCCGCTCAGCTGCTCGACGGTGCGGATCGAGCAGGCCGGGCCGCCCGTCTCGAAGGCCGCGTTGAACTGTGCCAGCCCCGGCTTGCTGCGGGTGCCGTCCGGCTTCTCGCAGGCCGGGACGGTGACCATGACGTCGCGCGGGACGGAGACCGCCGTCGCGTGCCGACGGTCGGCCGACAGGTGCAGCAGGATCGTGGTGTCCGAGCGCTGGGTGCCGGCCTCGCCGCCGTAGGCGCCGTTCGCGCCGGAGCGGTCGTCGCTGCCGATCAGCAGGATGTTCTCGGCGCCCTGCGCGCCGGCGGTGCGGCTGGGCCGTTCGGCTTCCAGCTTGGCGAGCAGCCGGTCGGTGGCCGAATCGGTCCGGATGTTGCCGTCCAGGTGGCGGTAGGCGATCCAGAGCAGCGCCCCGGTGGCGACCAGCAGGAACGCGACGGCGCCGGCGGTGATCATCAGCCACCGCCGGCGCCTGCGCGGGCGTCCGGTCCCGCTCGGGGGACCGTCCGTCGGGGGACCGTCCGTCGGAGGGACGGCGGTCGGGGGGTGCTCGGTGTCGTCCTCGGCCATGGCGGGGATCCCTACCCGCCGGGCCCGCGCCGGGGGTTACCCGAGGCGCAGTGTCACCCGTTCGGACTCGACCCGCTTCTCCCACTGCCCGGCGTCCAGCCCCTGCGAGTTGCGGCACAGCACCACCGAGGCGCCGGCCGCCAGCGGCGCCAGCAGGCCGGCCTCCAGGCCCGCCCAGTCGTCGTACGAGAGGGCGGACAGCACCCGGTCACCGGGCTTCAGGCCGAGGCGGGCGGCACCCTCGCGGGCCAGCGCGACGGTCTGCTCGCCCGTCAGCTTCAGCGTCAGCCCGTCCACCGCCGTCTCCAGCGCCTGCCCGTCCGGGGCGACGGGGGAGTACGGCGCGAAGCGGTCGCCCTGGCCGGGCACCTCGGCGGCGTAGTCGAGGAAGCCGTCCGGGCGTTGCGGGAAGCGGCCGCCGAGCGGGCGCAGGGCGAGCGCGACCCGCTCGCCCTCGCAGGCCTGGGCGGCGGACAGCCCGTCCGGGCCGCTGACCACCAGGTCGGCGGCGGCCGGGTCGCCGCCCGGCACCGCCGTCACCCCGACCGACCAGCAGGCGAGCAGCCAGACGGCGCTCTGCCAGTGGGCGGGCAGCAGCAGCGCGGCCCGGTCGCCAGGGCCGGCGTTCAGCTCGTCCTGGAGGAGGTTGGCGGTCTTGGCCACCCAGTTGTCGAAGGTCCGGGCGGACAGCTCCACCCGTTCGCCGGTGGCGTCGTCGTAGAAGGTGACCAGCGGGGCCGCGGGATCGACCGAAGGGGTGCCGCCGCGCAGGAATGCGTGCAGCAGCTCGACGGGGGTGCGGGCATCGGCAGCGAAAGGCGCAGTCATGGTGCGCCCCAGCCTACGGCCTTCGGGTGGGAGGCCGGGAGGGGTGGCCGAACGGGTGCGGGGCGGCGTGGCGAGTGGTCCGGTTTGCGGAGACGATCCGGTTTATGCGCCTTTCACTACCGACCGCCCTGCCGGCCGCCCTGCTCGCCGGCTGCACCGCCGTCCTGCTCCTCCAGCCCGCCTCCGTCGCCTCGGTGGCCTCCGCCGTCGACCCGCCCGGCTCCGAGCGCCGCGACTTCGCCGGCGGCGGCTCGACCACCTCGCTGCGGCTCGTCGCCGGCCGCCTCGCCACCGGGCCCGGCCCCGGCCTCGCCCCGCGCGCCACCCGCCCGTTCGAGCTCCTGGGCATCGGCTGGGACGGCCCGGCCGACGCGCTCGCCGGCGCCGTCGTCCGGGTCCGCACCCGGGACGCCGCCACCGGCCGCTGGGGAGGCTGGCACCTGCTGGAGACCGACGGCGGGGACGGCCCCGACCACGCGCCGCACGGCGCCACCGCACCCCTGTGGACCGGCCGCAGCGACGGCGTCGCCGTCGACGTCCGGCCCGGCCCGGCCGGACCGCCGCCCGGACTGCGGCTCGACCTCGTGGACCCGGGCCGGGGCGTCGCCGCACCGGCCGACCGGGCCCGGCCCGCCGCACCCGCCGCACCCGCCGACGGCCACCAGGCCCCGCGCCCGGCCATCGTCACCCGGGCCGGCTGGGGCGCCGACGAGTCGCTGCGCGACCAGTCCTTCGAGTACACCGGCCCGGTCCGCGAGGTCTTCGTCCACCACACCGTCACCGCCACGGACTACGCCTGCGACGACGCACCCCGGGTGATCCGGGCGATCTACCAGTACCACGTCAAGACCAGCGGCTGGCGCGACATCGGCTACAACTTCCTGGTCGACCGCTGCGGCACGGTCTACGAGGGCCGCGCGGGCGGCGTCGACCTGCCCGTCCACGGCGCCCACACCCTCGGCTTCAACACCGACTCCAGCGGCGTCGCCGCGATCGGCACCTTCGTCAACGACCAGCCGTCCCAGCCTCTCCTCGACGGTCTCGCCGCCATCGCCGCCTGGAAGCTCGGCCTCACCGGCCAACCCGCCGACGGCCGCACCAAGTTGACCTCCGCCTCCGACGCCAGCCGCTACCCCAAGGGCACCGTCGTCGACTTCGACGCCGTCTCCGGCCACCGCGACGGCGTCAACACCGAATGCCCCGGCGGCGCGCTCTACGCCATGCTCCCCGCCATCCGCACGGCAGCGGCCCGCCTCCAGACCACCTGACACCCCGCGTCCCCGCGCCCCACCCGGGGCGCGGGGAACTGCGCTCAGGGAAGGGCGACTTGGGCCCCCGCGCTCCATGTCGCTCACCCCGCGGCGCTCACCCCACGCCCTGCCCCCGCTCCGCCAACCCCCGCAGCTCCGCCGTCAGCCCCGCCCCCAGGTCCGGCCGGAGGTCGAAGCGCGCCGGGGTGCTCTGCATCAGCGCGATCCGCCACCCCGCCCCCGCGTTCACCGCGATCACCGTCTGCACCGCGTTGAGCCCCGGGTCCGGCTCCTGCGCGCCGTCCGGCACCATCCCCGCGACGGGCGCCAGCTGCGCCGCCCCCGCCCCCAGCGCCCGCACCCGCCGCACCGCGGCCACGTACCGGGGCGTCGCGTGGTCCGCGAAGATCCGCCCCAGTCCGGGGGCGATCGCCGACCGCCCCCGGTGCCCGGTCCCGTCGAAGCCGATCACCTCCCCGTCGGTCGCGAACGGCCCGGCGAAGGCCGATCCGTCCCGCTGGTTCCACCCCTCCAGCACCCGGCGGTACAGCCCCCGCACCGCGATCTCGTCCTCGGAGGACAGCTCCGGCAGCCGCGTATCGTTCATATCCTCATGGTCGGCGACGGTGGCGAAGGAGGCGACGGCAGTGACGGGCGGGACGAGCGGTGCGGGCAGCGGCTCGGTACGGCGCTGGCGGCCGGGCTTCCCCCTGGATGCGGCCCGGACCCTGCTGCCGCTGCGCCGAGGCCCCGCCGACCCGGCGTACCGCACCACCGGCGACGGCGCCGTCTGGCGCGCCTCCCGCACCCCGGCGGGCGTCGGCACCCTGCGGGTGCTGCCGCACCCCGGGGCGGGCGAGATCGAGGCGACGGCCTGGGGCCCGGGCGCGGACTGGCTGCTCGACCGCCTCCCCGCCCTGCTGGGCGCGGAGGACGAGCCGCGGGCGCTGGTGCTGCCGCCCGGCCCGCTGCGGGACGCCCAGCGCCGTACCTCGGCAGTCCGGCTGGTCCGGACCGGCCTGGTGCTGGAGTCCCTGGTCCCGGCGGTCCTGGAGCAGAAGGTCACCACCGACGAGGCGTACCGGGCGTGGCGCATCCTGCTGCGGGACTTCGGCACCCCGGCGCCCGGCCCGGCCGACGGGCTGCGGGTGGCGCCGTCGGCCCGCGAGTGGGCGCTGATACCGAGCTGGGAGTGGCACCGGGCGGGCGTGGACCCCAAGCGTTCGGCGACCGTCCTGCGGGCCGTCCGGTTGGCGCCGCGCCTGGAGGAGGCCTCCGCGATGGGCCACGAGGAGGCGTTCGCCCGCCTCACCGCCGTCCCGGGCATCGGGATCTGGACGGCGGCCGAGACCCTGCAGCGCAGCAACGGCGACCCGGACGCGGTCTCGGTCGGCGACTTCCACCTGCCCAACCTGGTCGGCTGGGCCCTGGCCGGCCGCCCCCGCAGCGACGACGCCCAGATGCTCGCCCTGCTGGAGCCCTACCGCCCGCACCGCCACCGGATCTGCCGCCTCCTGCTGGCCACCGCCGGCCACGCCCCCCGCTACGGCCCCCGCCTCACCCCCAACGACCACCGCCACCGCTGAGCCGATCCCCCCGCGGTGTACGCGCCGATGTGTACGCTTGAGGCATGGCTGACGCAATGAACATCCGTGAAGCCCGGGCCCACCTCGCCGAGGTGGTCAGCCGGGCGGAGGCCGGCGAGATCACCGTGATCACGCGCAAGGGCGAGCGGGTCGGAGCGGTCGTGCCGATCGAGGTCCTCGATGCCATCGAGGACGCAGAGGACGAGCTTCTCGCCCGTGAGGCGAGGAAGCACCTGGACGAACCGGTTGTCACCATGGCCGAGCTGCTGGCGGATCTGTTCGGATCGCCCGAGGACTCCGCCGGGAGCGCGGCGTGAAGTACGCCTTCGGCTTCACCCCGCACGCCCGGCGCCAGATGCGTGCGATCGGTCGGCTCGAGGCGATGCGCATCCTCACCGCACTCACCGCGCTGGGGGACGACCCGTTCGCCGCCGGGCCCGACGTCAAGAAGCTGACCGGTGACGATGACCTCTACCGGCTCCGGGTGGGCGACTTCCGCGTGGTCTACCAGGTGCGCGGCGATGTGCTGCTGATCCTCGTCGTGCACGTCGGCAACCGCCGCGACGTCTACCGCAACCTCTGATCGGCTACCGCACCTCGATGAAGGCGTCGGCGCTGCGTTCCGGCCGCTCCCGCGGGGCCTCGGCGGGGCGGCCGACGGCGACGGCGCCCATCGGATCCCAGCTGTCGGGCAGGTCCAGGGCGGCGCGGACGGTGTCGCGGCAGAACATGGTGGACGAGACCCAGGCGGAGCCGTAGCCCTCGCCGGTGAGGGCGACCAGCAGGTTCTGCACGGCGGCGCCGGCGGCGACGGTGAACATCTCCCGCTCGGCGGTGGCGCGCCGGGTGTCGGGGTAGTCGTGGGAGCCGTCCAGCACCCGGCAGGGCACCACCAGGTACGGCGCGTCGCGCAGGACGTCGCCGCGGGCGGTGCGGCGGGCGATCCGGGCCTCGTCCCAGCCGTCGAGGTCGCGCAGGTCGCGCCGCCAGGCGTCGAGCATCGCGTCGAGCAGCCGGGTGCGGGTGCCGGCCGACTCCAGCAGGACGAACCGCCACGGTGTGGTGTGGTGCGGGGCGGGCGCGGTGACGGCGGCCGCGACGGCGCGGCGGACGGCGGCCGGGTCGACCGGTTCGGCGGTGAAGGAGCGGACGGTGCGCCGCAGGGTGACGGCCTGTCGCAGCGCCTCGGAGGTGCCGAGCCGGAACATGTCGTCGGCGGACGGCCGGATCAGTGGCCGGGCGCCTTCGCCGTCGTCGGCGGTGACCAGGTGCCCGAGTCCGCGGACGACCGCCACCGGGACGCCGGTGGCCTTGCCCTTCACCAGGTCGGCGGCGGCGGCGAGTTCGTCGGCGGTCGCGGTGACGGTCATCGCGAGTTCGTTGCCGTGGCCGTCGGTGCGGCCGCGGTGGTCCTCCAGGACGTGGAGCCCGGCGGCGCCGATCGCCACGTCGGTGAGCCCGTTGCGCCAGGGCCGTCCGAAGGTGTCGGTGACGACGACGGCGAGTCGGCGGCCGGTGAGCTGCTGCAGCCGGGCCCGCAGCGCGCGGGCCGAGGCGTCCGGGTCCTCGGGCAGCAGCAGGACGGTGCCGGGGGCGGTGTTGGAGGCGTCGACCCCGGCGGCGGCCAGGACGAAGCCGTTGCGGTTCTCCACGATCCGGGTCGGTCCCCGCCGGGCGACCAGCCGGACGGTCTCGGCGTCGATCGCGGCCTCGCGGTCGGCGGCGTGCAGCAGCCGGCCTTCGGCCTTGCTGACGATCTTCGAGGTGACGAGCAGGATGTCGCCGTCCTGGTACGTGCCCGCCTTGGCGATGAGTTCGCCGAGGTCGGATCCGGCCTCGACCTCGGGGATCCCCGCGACCCCCAGGACCTCCAGTGCGGCCGTCACCTGCGGACCTGCTCCGCCAGCGCCAGCGCCGCCCGGGCCATCTCGGCGGTGGCCTCGACGTCGGTCATCAGGAGCGGGACGGCCCGGCAGGCGATCCCGCCGGCTTCGACGGCGGCCACCGAGGCCTGGTCGGCGGTGTCGACCAGCCACCCGTCGATCAGGCCCGCCGCTGGCCCGCCGCCGGCACCGCCGTCCGGGGTGCTTCGCTGCGCGGACCGGCTGCCGTAGTGCAGTGCGACCGCCTCCGCGGTCGTCTCGACGCCGACGGCGGCGAGCACCTTGTCGGCCATGCCGCGCACCGGCGCGCCGCCGATGATCGGGGAGAGTCCGACGACCGGCGCCGGGGCGGCGGCGACGGCCTCCCGGATGCCGGGGACGGCGAGGATGGTGCCGATCGAGACGACCGGGTTGGACGGCGGGAAGAGGATGACGTCGGCGTCGGCGATCGCCTCCAGCACGCCGGGTGCGGGCTTCGCCGTGTCCGCGCCGACCGGGACGATCGCCTCGGCGTCGACGGCGGCGTGCAGCCTGACCCAGTACTCCTGGAAGTGGACGGCCCGGGTGCCCTGCTCGTCGGTGATCCGCACGTGCGTCTCGACCCGGTCGTCGCTCATCGGCAGCAGCCGCACGCCGGGCTGCCAGCGCACGCACAGCGCCTCGGTGACCTGGCTGAGGCTGTACCCGGCGGTGAGCATCTGGCTGCGGACGAGGTGGGTGGCGAAGTCACGGTCGCCGAGCCCGAACCACTCGGGGCCGACGCCGTACTCCTTCATCTCGGCTTTGATCGACCAGGTCTCGTCGGTCCGGCCCCAGCCTTGTTCCTCGTGGATGCCGCCGCCGAGGGTGTACATCACGGTGTCGAGGTCGGGACAGACCTTGAGGCCGTAGAGGTGGATGTCGTCGCCGGTGTTGCCGATGACGGTGATCTCGTCCTGCGGTCCGACGGCCGCCCGGAGTCCGCGCAGGAAGCGCGCTCCGCCGATTCCGCCTGCCAGTGCCACGATGCGCATGGGGTTCATCCTGCCACGGCCCGACTGCCCGTCAGCCCGGCTCAGTGCGTCTCGGCCTGCGTCTGCCGGGGCCGGCCCGGCTGCTGCTCGGGCTGCTGTTCCGCGTGCTGCTCGGGGACGGCGGCCGCACCGTACTGGTTCATCTCGGTGAGGCCGGGGGTGTACAGGTGGATGGAGACGGCGGGTTCGAGCGCGCCGTTGAGCACCTCGTGCAGGTAGCCGGAGGAGAACACGCGCTGCCCGCCGGGCTTCAGGGTGCGGGCGCCTTCGCCCGCGTGCGTGAGGGAGCGCTCGACGAGCTCGCCCCTGACGACGGTCATCACGCCCGAGGACTCGCCGTGGTCGTGGAAGCCGCTGCTCTGGCCGGGCAGCCAGCTGAGCAGCCAGACCTCGTAGCCGGGGCCGGTCTCCAGCCGGGCGTACCAGCGGGTCAGCGCGTCGTAGCGGACCAGCGGTTCCCAGCGGGCGCGGTCGGCGGCGATCTCGCGGACCAGCCGGGCGTACTCGGCGACGGTGGTGGGGTGGCCGGGCAGGTCGGTGCGGGCCAGGTGCGGGAAGGCGAGCGGGTCGCCGGCGATGGAGACGTCGCTCAGGCCGTCGGTCCAGCGGGCGGCCTCGGCGGCGGGGCGGGCGTCCGCGGGGTGGGCGGCGGTGGCGGGCCCGCGGCGGGTGGGCTTGTTGCGGTCGCGGTTCCGCTTGCGGATGCGGATCATGCGCACGGGAGTCGTCCTCGGATGAGTCGGCCGGTTCGTGGGGATCGGCCGGATCCGGGATGTCCTGGGACGGGAGTCGCGGGCGGCCTCTGTGCTTCCTGGGGCGGCGCGCGGTGGGACGCGGGCGCCTAGATACAGCAGGAACAGAGGCGACAACAGAAGTTCACGGCACGGCGGAACGTGGAACCGCTCCGGGGGCTGGCGAACTCTGACATAGGGAAAAGGACACCGCATCCGCGGGGCCGGTGTCAAACCGAAGCGTGCGGCATTCGAGTGGATTAGGTCCGGATCTTTCCCGGATGGGGTGATTCATCACTCTCTATGTTTCGATGGGAAGATCGCCGGGAAGGCAGCCCGATGACCGGCCTGTGCCGGTGACCGAGCGTCACCCGGCGAGTGGTTGCGGATGGTTCGACACTGTTCAGGACCTTAAGGCGAAAGGTCTGATGTGTCCGGATATGCACACTATTCGTAACGGCTTGGTGCCGGGGAGTGAATCCTGGCCCCAATACCAGAGCTCGGCTTGACGGGGCCAGAGTGACGCAACTGTAATTTCACTCGTGTCGTCGGCCGCACGAGGCAACGGCAACCACGGGGACGCCAAGTAGGGGCAGAGGAGGCGCGCCACATGAGCGAGCTCTTTGAGCTGTTGATCGGGGACGGCATCGCGGAGGACGAGGAGGAACTCGGTTGGCAGGAGCGCGCGTTGTGCGCCCAGACCGACCCCGAGTCCTTCTTCCCCGAGAAGGGCGGCTCGACCCGCGAGGCCAAGAAGGTCTGCCTCGCCTGCGAGGTCCGTTCGGAGTGCCTGGAGTACGCGCTCGCCAATGACGAGCGCTTCGGCATCTGGGGCGGCCTCTCCGAGCGCGAGCGCCGTCGGCTCAAGAAGAGCGCGGTCTGAGCGGGCGGTCCCGACCCGCGCTGACCTTTCGACAACGACGGACAACCGCACAGCTGGACGGGCGCCTCACCGCGGTGGTGGGGCGCTTTCGTGTTCCCCGGCCGGTGCTTTGGTGTTCCCCGGCCCTCCTTCACCCTCTCCGCACGGTGCCCGGGACGAAGCGTCCACCCGGAGCCGTTAGTGTGGTGCGCCATCCGGTTGCCGTTCACCGGCTGTGTCCACCGAGAACTGGGGCCCGCGCACTCGATGACCGTCTACAGCCACCAGAGCGGCTACACCGCTTCCAGGCCGCCCGCCTATCCGCGCCACCTGGTCACCGCGGTGATCGTCTCCCACGACGGTGCCCGCTGGCTCCCGCAGGCGCTGGCCGGCCTGCTCGGACAGGACCGCCAGGTCCAGCGCGTCCTCGCGGTCGACACCGGTTCCACCGACAACTCCCCGCAGCTGCTCGCCAAGGCGCTCGACGACTTCGGCCTCGCCGACGGGATGCCCGACAGCGGCCCCCTGATCCTCGGCCGCCGGGCCGGCTTCGGCACCGCCGTGGCCGAAGCCGTCTTCAACAGCCCGCCGCTGCGCCCCGAGGACCTGCCCTACCGGCTCGACCCCTCCGGCTACGACCCGGTCACCGGCGGCTGGGACGACTTCGGCGACCCGCTCGCCCAGGAGGACGACCTCGGCCGCGGCGGCCCGCGCGAGACCCAGCCGGTCGAGTGGCTCTGGCTGCTGCACGACGACTGCGAGCCGCAGACCGACGCGCTGCGTCGGCTGCTGCAGGTCGCCGACTCCACCCCCAGCGCCGCCGTGGTCGGCCCCAAACTGCGCAGCTGGTACGACCGCCGCCAGCTGCTGGAGGTCGGCGTCACCATCGCCCGCTCCGGCCGCCGCTGGACCGGCCTGGACCGCCGCGAACAGGACCAGGGCCAGCACGACCAGGTCCGCCCGGTGCTCGCCGTCTCCAGCGCCGGCATGCTGGTGCGCCGGGATGTCTTCGAGGAACTCGGCGGCTTCGACCGGGCCCTCCCGCTGATGCGCGACGACACCGACTTCTGCTGGCGGGTCAACGCCGCCGGCCACCGCGTGGTGATCGCCCCCGACGCCGTGCTGCGGCACGCCGAGGCGGCCGCCCGCGAGCGCCGGGTCATCGACTGCGGCCCCGCCCACCCGCACCGGGTGGACAAGGCCGGCGCCGTCTACACCCTGCTCGCCAACTGCCGGGGCGTGCTCTTCCCCTACGTCCTGCTGCGACTGGTGCTCGGCACGCTGGTGCGGGCCGTCACCAACCTGCTCGGCAAGGACCCGCGCCAGGCCTTCGACGAACTCGCCGGCCTCGGCCACGAACTCGTCCGGTTCCCCAGGCTGTTGGCCGCTCGCAAACACCGCGCCCGGACCAGGGCGGCGGACGCCCTGGACGACCGCACGCTCTTCCCCGTACCCGGCGCCACCACCCGGCTGGCCGTCGAGGGCGTCATCGGCTCGCTCGGGATAGGGGGCGGCGACGACACCGGCGGCCGGCACGGCTCGGTCGAGGCCGGCGGCGACGAGGACTCCGAGGACCTGGTCGTCGAGCAGTTCGCGCTGATCAGGAAACTCGTCCGGCGCCCGGCGCCGGTGCTGTTCGCGGCCCTGCTGGTGTTCGCCCTGGTCGCCTGCCGCGGCCTGCTCGGCAGCGGAGAGCTGTTCGGCGGTGCCCTGCTGCCCGCCTCCGACGGCGCCGGCGGCCTCTGGTCGATGTACGCGGACGCCTGGCACCCCGTCGGCACCGGCTCCGCCG
Organism: Kitasatospora sp. NPDC023385; assembly: GCF_055664045.1. Taxonomy (NCBI): domain Bacteria; kingdom Bacillati; phylum Actinomycetota; class Actinomycetes; order Kitasatosporales; family Streptomycetaceae; genus Kitasatospora; species Kitasatospora sp. NPDC023385. The sequence goes on from NZ_JBVOOL010000026.1 coordinate 67,156, forward strand.
CCGCCGGACCGCCGTACCTCGGTGTGCTCGCGGTGCTCTCCTGGCTGCTGTTCGGCCACGCCGACCTCGCGCTCACCCTGCTCGTCGTGCTCACCGTCCCGCTCGCCGCCGTCAGCGCCTACCTGGTGTCCCGGCCGCTGCTGGACTCCAAGCTGGTCCGCGCCTGGGCCAGCGCCACCTACGCGCTGCTGCCCGCCGCGACCGGCGCGCTCGCCCAGGGCCGGATCGGCACCGCCGTCCTCGCCGTGCTGCTGCCGCCGCTGGCCCGGGCCGCCGCGATCGCCGCCGGCCTCGGCATCCGGGACGAGAGCGCCGCCAAGGGTGCCCGCCCGGGCTGGCGGCCGGTCTGGATGGCCGTCCTGCTGCTCACCCTGGCCACCGCCTTCGTGCCGCTGACCTGGGCGCTCGCGGTGCCGCTCTGCCTGGCGATGCTGGCCGTCGCGGTGGTGCGCGGCGGGGCCTTCGGCTCCGGCGCCACGGCGCTGCGGCTGCTCGGCCTGCGCATCCTGGTGATCCTCGCGGCCCCGGTCGGCGTCCTCGCCCCGTGGTCGCTCAAGGTCCTCGCGCACCCGCAGTCGCTGCTGCTGGAGGCCGGCCTGCCCGGCCTGCACGGCGCCGGCGCGAGCGCGGCAGGCCTGCTGCTGGTCAACCCGGGCGGCGCCGGGGTGCCGCCGGTCTGGCTGTCGGCGGGTGTCGTCCTCGCCGCGCTCGCCGCGCTGTTGCGCGCCGACCGCCGCCGCGCGGTGCTCGTCGCGTGGGGCGCGGCCGCCGCCGGCCTGGTCTTCGCGGTCGCGGTGGCGGGCACCTCCGTCACGCCGGCCTCCGGCGGCCAGACGGTGCCCGCCTGGGCCGGCCCGGCCACCCTGATCGCCGGGATCGCCCTGCTGGCCGCGGCCGCGATCGGCGCCGACGGCGCCAACGCCCGCGTGGCCGGAATCGCCTTCGGCTGGCGCCAGCCGGTGGCCGCCCTGGTGGTGGCCTCGGCCGTGCTGGCCCCGCTGGGCACCGGCCTGTGGTGGGCGCTGACCGGCGCCGGCAAGCCGCTGCACCGCGCCCCGGCCGGCCAGGTGCCCGCGTTCATCGCCGAGGAGGCCGGCACCACCGACCGGGCCCGCACCCTCGTCGTCACCGGCGAGAAGGGCGGCGGCGCCGTCCGCTACACCGTGCTGCGCGGCGCCGGCCTGACGCTCGGCCAGGCCGAGTCCACCGTCGATCCGGCGACCGGCACCCAGGACGGCCTGAACCGGATGGTCGGCAGCCTGCTGGCGGGCTCCGGCGCCGACCAGGCCGACGCGCTGGCCGGCTACGGCATCGCCTACGTGCTGGTCCGGCAGCCGGTGATCGACACCTACAAGGACGTCCTGGACACCACCCCCGGCCTGGTCAAAGCCAACCAGGACAACGGCACCGCGCTCTGGCAGGTCAACGGGGCCCCCGCGGTCCGCGCGGTGATCACCACCCCGGGCGCCAACCCGGTGGCCGTGCCGTCCGGCACCCGCGACCTGTCGGCGACCGTCCCGGCCGGCCCGGACGGCCGGGTGCTGCGACTCGCCGAGTCCGCCGCCCCCGAGTGGAAGGCCACCGTGGACGGCACCGCGCTGGAGCCCACCACCGTGGACGGCTGGGCGCAGGGCTTCAAGCTCCCGGCCGGCGGCGGCAAGGTGACCGTCACCCGCGAGGGCAGCCTCGCCCACACCGGCTGGATCTGGGCCCAGGTGCTGCTCGGCCTGACCGTCCTGGTGCTGGCCCTGCCCGGCCGCCGCAGCCACAAGGACGACGACCTGCCCGAGGAGGTGGTCGCCGCCGCCGCGCTGGCCGCCGCCGCCCAGGCGCAGGCCCCCCTCCCCGGCAGCCGCCGGGCCCGCCGGATGGCCGAGCGCGGCGAGGGCGGCGAGCCCGGCACCGACGAGAGCGGGGTGTACGACGGCCGCCCGGGCGCCGCCCCGGCGCAGCCGGCCGGCGAGCCGGTGACCGAGGCGGTCCAGGCGGCCGCCGCCGTCCAGGACGCCGAGCCCTACACCGACCCGTACCAGGCGTACCAGCAGGCCGACCCGTACAGCTACGACCAGTACGCGGCCCAGCAGCCGGTGGCCGCGCCGTACGGCGGCCAGGGGTACGAGTCCCACGGGTACGACGGCCACCAGCAGCAGGCCTACCCCCCGCAGGGCTACGCGCAGCAGGGGCACGACCAGCAGCACAGCCACGACCAGCAGGGCTACGACCGGCAGGGCTACGGACAGCAGCAGGGCTACGAGCAGCCCTACCAGCCGGAGCAGCAGCCGTACGGCTACGACCCGTACCAGCAGCAGCCGGAGCACCAGCAGCCCTGGATGCCGGGACAGCAGCAGGCCGAGCCCGCCTACGACCCGAACAACCCGAACGACCCGAACGACCCCAACGGCACCGGCCGGTACCCGCACCAGCCCGGATCGGGGAGCTGACCCGCGATGAAGAAGCCCGCATTCAGGAAGAAGCCCGGCGCCGACGAGGCCTCCGAGCCGGGCGGGGCCGCCTTCGGGGCCGAGCCGGCCGCGCCCGCTCCGGCCGCCGGGCCCGCCCGGTTCGCCGGGAAGGGCGGCGGAACGAGGACCACCCAGTCGCTGCTCGCCGCCGCCGTGGTGCTCGCGGCGGTGTTCGGGATCGCCGAGGCGCGCCCGCCGGCCGCCCCGGCCAAGGCGGACGGGGCAGCGGCCCCGACCACCGCGCAGGTCGAACGGACGGCGGCAGTCTGCCCGCAGCCGCTGCAGGGCCTGACCGGCTCCACCACGCTCAGCGCCTACACCCCGCCCGGGACGGGCTCCGCCACCGGCGGCGCCGGCTGGCTGTCCGACGCGGCGGCGCCCGCCGTGCCCGCCGCGCAGCCGTCCGGCACGCCTGCGGCCCCGCCGGCGAGCGCACCCGCCGCCCCGGCCGGCTCGGCCGCCCCGGTCCAGGACAAGAACGCGGCGCCCCCGGACGCCCGGCTCACCCTGGCCAAGCCGGGCACCCCGGTCACCGGCCCGGCAGCCAACGGGGACACCGCGTCCGGCACCGGGGCCGCCGCCACCGGCGCCCTCGCCCCCGGCTTCACCGTCACCCAGACCACCGTGGTCACCGAGCAGCGCGGCCTCGGCCTGTCCGGCCTCACCTGCACCCCGGCCGGCACCGGCTTCTGGTTCGCCGGGGCCAGTACGGCCGGCGACCGGGTCGACTACCTGAGCCTGGTCAACCCGGAGTCCTCCGCGGCCGTGGTCGACATCAAGATGTACGGCGACAAGGGCCTGATCGAGAACGACGCCGCCAACGGCATCACCGTCGCCCCCGGCAGCTCCCAGTCCGTCCTGCTGTCGACCCTCACCAAGGGCGCGGTGACCGACCTCGCCGTCCAGGTGGTGGTCCGCTCCGGCCGGATCGGCGCCGCGCTGCACGCCGCCGACGGCAACAAGGGCGCCGACTGGATCCCGGCCTCGGCCGCCCCGGCCGCCACCCAGGTGATGCCCGGCCTGCCCGCCGACACCGCCGCCGCCCGCCTGGTGGTCTGGGCGCCGCCGGAGGACGACGCCGACCTGAAGATCCAGCTCTCCGGCAAGAACGGCTGGTTCTCCCCGGCCGGCAACGAGTCGATCCACGTCAAGGCGGGCATGGTGGCCGCCGTCGACCTCGGGAAGATCACCCGCGACGAGGTCGCCGGGCTGCGGCTGTCGCCCAGCGACGACAAGCACCCCACGCCGATCGTGGCCGGGCTGCGGATCGACCGGGCGGGCGGCAACGGCAAGTCCGACGCGGCCTGGCTCACCGGCAGCGCCCCGGTCGGCGCCCGGGCCAGCGTCGCCGACAACCGGGCCGGCGCCTCCACGCTCTACCTGACCTCCACCGGCGACGCCGCCACCGTACGGGTCACCGCCTCGGCGGGCAGCGGCGGCGGCACCCCCGCCACCAAGGAGGTGCAGCTCCCGGCCGGCGGCACGGTCGCCCTCCCGGCGCCCGAGCCCGCCGGACTGAACGGCGTCTTCGCGCTCACCGTGGAGACCGTCTCCGGCGGCCCGGTGGTCGCCGCCCGGATGCTCTCCATCCCCGCCAAGGACGTGCCGATGTTCACCGTCCAGGCGCTGCGCGACGACCACAGCACCGTCAAGGTCCCGCAGGCCGCCCAGGACCCGGGCGTCGTCCTGCGCTGAGCAGCCGACGGGGGCGGTACCCGTGCGGGTACCGCCCCCGATCGACCGACCGCGCTCTGGCGGTCCTGGTCTCAGTCCTCGTCGTAGCGCGGGTCGATCGCGTCCGGCGAGAGCCCCAGCAACTCGGCGACCTGCTCGATCAGGATCTCGTGCACCAGCGCCGCCCGGTCCTCCCGGGTCTTCGCCCGGATCTCCACCGGCCGCCGGTACACCACGATCTGGCTCTTGTGCCCCTGCTTGCCCGGCGACACCCGCCCCAGCGGCACGCCGTCCTCCGCGTCGGCGCCGTCCGGCTCGTGCAGCGGCACCTCCTGGACGGCGAACTCCACCTCGATCAGCTGCGGCCACCGCCGCTCCAGCCGCTCCACCGACTCGCGCACGTAGTCGTCGAACAGTTCGGAGCGGGTGAGCGAGATCGGCACCTGCGGCGGCGCCAGCGGTCCGCGCAGCCCCCTGCCGTGCCGGTCGCGGTGCCGGGGGCGGCGCGCGGGGCCTGTCGATGACTGCGGTGCGGAGCTGTCCATATCACTGCCGAGAGTAGTCCTTGGACGGTCGGAAGTGGACCAGTCCGGCGGGGAATCGCCCGGGGCGGCCGGGACGCGCCCCCGGCGCCCGGAAGCCGACACGGCACACCCTCCGGGCAGGCGGTCTTCGCTCCCCGGCGGGGAGTGCTGTACCGTCCACCCTCGTGAGCTCTGTACGTCGTTGTTCGCGGACCGCGTGCGGCCGGCCGGCCGTCGCGACGCTGACGTACGTCTACGCCGACTCCACCGCCGTCCTGGGCCCGCTCGCCACCTACGCCGAGCCGCACTGCTACGACCTGTGCGCCCAGCACGCCGAGCGGCTCACCGCCCCCCGCGGCTGGGAGGTCGTCCGGCTCGCCGCCGAGGCCGGGCCGCTGCGCCGCAGCAGCGACGACCTGGAGGCGCTCGCCAACGCCGTGCGCGAAGCCGCCCGCCCGCAGACCCCCCGTCAGGGCCGCGCGCCCGAGGGCGAGTCCACCGAGGGCGGCCGCCGCGGCCACCTGCGGGTCCTGCGCTCCCCCGACAACTGACGCCGCACCCGGCACGGGCCGTTCGTCCGGCCCAGGTACGCTGCCCGTCTACCGCCACCCACCCGTCGACCGGACGGGCGGTGGCTCCGACGTATCGTGACCAGTACAGAGACCAGGGTGGAGCCGCAGTGCGCGACCTCAAGCAGCTCGTGAAGGCGTACGACGTCCGGGGCGTCGTCCCGGACCAGTGGGACGAGAGCCTGTCCCGGGCCTTCGGCGCCGCGTTCGTGCAGGTCACCGGCGCGACCGCGATCGTCGTCGGCCACGACATGCGCCCCTCCTCCCCGTCGCTGACCCTCGCCTTCGCCGAGGGCGCCGCGGCCTACGGCGCCGACGTGGTGCAGATCGGGCTCTGCTCGACCGACCAGCTCTACTACGCCAGCGGCAAGCTCGACCTGCCCGGCGCGATGTTCACCGCCAGCCACAACCCGGCCCAGTACAACGGCATCAAGCTGTGCCGGGCCGGCGCCGCCCCGGTCGGCCAGGACACCGGCCTGGCCGACATCCGCGAGCTGGTGGAGTCCTGGAGCGCGGAGGACGGCACCGTCACCGTCCCGGCGAAGGACGTGACGCCCGGCGCGCTCTCCGCCCAGGAGACCCTGCGCGGCTACGCCGACCACCTGCTGGGCCTGGTCGACCTCACCGCGATCCGCCCGCTCAAGGTCGCGGTGGACGCCGGCAACGGCATGGGCGGCCACACCGTGCCGACCGTCTTCGACGGCCTGCCGGTCGAGCTCGTCCCGATGTACTTCGAGCTGGACGGGACCTTCCCGAACCACGAGGCCAACCCGCTCGACCCGAAGAACCTGGTCGACCTGCAGGCCAAGGTGCGCGAGGTCGGCGCCGACGTGGGCCTGGCCTTCGACGGCGACGCCGACCGCTGCTTCGTCGTGGACGAGCGCGGCGAGCCGGTCTCCCCGTCCGCGATCACCGCCCTGGTCGCCGCCCGCGAGATCGCCCGGGCCCAGGCCGCCGGCGAGGCCGAGCCGACGGTCATCCACAACCTGATCACCTCCTGGACCGTCCCCGAGGTGGTCCGCGAACTCGGCGCCAAGCCGGTGCGCACCCGGGTCGGCCACTCCTTCATCAAGCAGGAGATGGCCGTCACCGACGCCGTCTTCGGCGGCGAGCACTCCGCCCACTACTACTTCCGCGACTTCTGGCGCGCCGACACCGGCATGCTGGCCGCGCTGCACGTGCTGGCCGCGCTCGGCGGGCAGCCGGGCACGCTGTCCGCGCTCACCGCCGAGTACGACCGCTACGCCGCCTCCGGCGAGATCAACAGCACCGTCGCCGACCAGGCCGCCAGCACCGCGGCCGTCCGCGCCGCCTACGCCGGCCTGGAGGGCACCACCGTCGACGAGCTGGACGGCCTGACCGTGGCCGGCCCGGACTGGTGGTTCAACCTGCGCGCCTCCAACACCGAGCCGCTGCTGCGCCTCAACGTCGAGGCCAAGGACGCGGCGAAGATGGCCGAGGTGCGCGACGGCGTGCTCGCCATCGTCCGCGCCTGAGTCGAACGGGCCGAGCCGTCCGCGTCCGAGCCCGAACGGGCCCGGGCGGAGCGCGTCCGGGCGGACGCGCCTGACCGAAGTGCCCGGTGCCCCGGCCGGTAGGGTTGCCTATCGGCCGGGGCACCTCCGTGCCACCACCGAACTTTGGGAGAGCCCCATGAAGCTCGAATCCTTCCTGCTGGAGATCCTGGTCTGCCCGCAGTGCCGGGCCGCGCTCACCGAGGGCGGCTCCGAGGAGCAGCCCGAGCTGGTCTGCACCGGCGCGGGCTGCGGTCTCGCGTACCCGGTCCGCGACGGCATTCCGGTCCTCCTGGTGGACGAGGCCCGCCGCCCGGCCTGATCCTTGGGGCGAAGCCCCACCCGCCGGCCGTTCGACCCCGCCGGCGCCCCGCTCCGCCAGCCGCCCCATCCCGCCAGCCGCCCCAGGACAGCAGCCGGAGGCCCGCCGCATGCTCGACGACACCCTGCTCGACGACCCGGCCGCCCTCCAGCGCGCCGACCAGGACCGCGCCCTGCTGGCCCTGGCCGGTGCCGGCGCCCGGGTCCGCACCGCGCTGCGGCAGGCCGACACGGCCGGGCTCGACCGGCTGCGCCCGGACGGCCGTCCGCGCGCCGTCCTGGTCGCCGGGCACGGCAGCGCGCTGACCGCGGCCGACATGCTGGCCGCGCTGGCCGGCACCGCCAGCCTGGTCGTCCCGCTGCCGCCGAGCGAGGCGGCCGCCCCGCGCGCCGACCGGGCCGGTGCCCCGCCCGCGTTCACCGCCGGGCTCGGCTGGCAGCTGCCCGGCTGGGTCGGCCCCCTCGACCTGCTGGTGATCAGCTCCGCCGACGGCGGCGAACAGGGCCTGGTCAGCCTCGCCGAACAGGCCTACGCGCGCGGCTGCGCGCTCGTCGTCACCGCCCCGGCGGGCAGTGCGCTCGCCGCGGCCGCGCTGCAGGTCCGGGCGCTGCCGCTGCCGTACGTGCCCTCGGCGCTGCCCGACGACGCCCCGCCCCCCGCGGCCGCCGAGCCGGACCTGCCCGCCGAGGACCCGGCCGCGCTCTGGGCCCACCTCACTCCGCTGCTGGCGCTGGCCCAGAAGATCGGCCTCACCCAGCTGCCGTACGACGCGCTGCCGGGCGTCGCCGACCTGCTGGACGAGACCGCCGTGCGCTGCCGACCGGACGCCGCCGCGTACACCAACCCGGGGAAGGGCCTGGCCGCGCGGCTGGCCGGGACGGTTCCGCTGCTGTGGGGCGAGGGCCCGATCGCCGGGGCGGCCGCCGCCCGCTTCGCCGCCCAGCTGGCCGACCGGGCCGGGCGGCCGGCGCTGGCCGGGGAGCTGCCGCAGGTGCTCACCGCCCACCGCGGCATGTTCACCGGGCAGTTGGGGGCGGGCGCGGACCCGGACGACTTCTTCCGCGACCGGGTCGACGAGCCGGACCCGCTGCACCTGCAGGTCCTGCTGCTGCGGCACGTCCCCGGCCCGGCCGGATCGCCGGACGGGCAGGACGGCCCGGCCGAGGTGCCGGAGGAGGACGCCGGCCCGCGCAGCTTCGGCGTGTCCCGGGCGCACCGGCTGGCCGTCGCGCACGACGTCCGGCTGACCGAGTACGCGAGCGCCCGGCCGGACGCGCTGCACGCGCTGGCCGACCTGGTCGCACTGACCGACTTCGCCGCCGTCTACCTGGGGCTCGCCGCGGCGCAGTCCTGACGCGGTCGGTCGGGCCGGGCAGGCCGGACAGGCCGGCCGGTACGGTAAGCGCTCGACGACCCCGACCGACTCCGTGAGGATCTGCTGGCATGAGTACCGAAGGCGGCACCAAGGCACTGGTGGCGGCGCTGTCCGCGAATCTGGCGATCGCGGTGGCCAAGTTCACCGCCTTCGGCTTCACCGGATCCTCCTCGATGCTCGCCGAGGGCGTGCACTCGGTGGCCGACTCCGGCAACCAGGTGCTGCTGCTGGTCGGCGGCAAGCGGGCGCGCCGGGCGGCGGACGAGGAGCACCCGTTCGGGTACGGCCGCGAGCGCTACGTGTACGGCTTCCTGGTGGCCATCGTGCTGTTCACCGTCGGTGGCCTGTTCGCGGTCTACGAGGGCTGGCACAAGGTCAACCACCCGGAGGCACTGGACTCCTGGGGCTGGGCGGTCGGCGTGCTGGTCTTCGCCCTCGCGATGGAGGGCTGGTCCTTCCTCACCGCGATGCGCGAGTCCGCGAAGGTCAAGGGCGCCCAGAACTGGGTGCAGTTCATCCGCACCGCCAAGGCGCCGGAGCTGCCGGTGGTCCTGCTGGAGGACGCCGGCGCGCTGATCGGCCTGGTGCTCGCGCTGTTCGGCGTCTCGCTCACGGTGATCACCGGGGACGGCGTCTGGGACGGCATCGGCACCCTGTGCATCGGCGTCCTGCTGGTGGTGATCGCCGTGGTGCTCGCCCTGGAGACCAAGTCGCTGCTGCTCGGCGAGTCCGCCGACCGGGAGTCGGTGCGGCGGATCCGCGAGGCACTGGTGGACGGCCGGTCGGTCACCGGGGTGATCCACATGCGGACCCTGCACCTGGGCCCCGAGGAACTGCTGGTCGCCGCGAAGATCGCGGTCAACGCGGAGGACAGCGCGGCCCGGGTCGCGGAGGCGATCGACGCCGCGGAGGAGCGGGTCCGGGCCGTCGTCCCGATCGCCCGGGCCATCTACCTGGAGCCCGACGTCTACAGCGCCGAGAAGGCCGCGGCGGGCGAGGACCCGGCCGCCACCCCGGGCGGCCCGGGCCCCGACGCCGCGCACTGACGGCGGCCCCGCGGCCCGGCTCGGGCCGGGCTCGAGCACGGGTGGGGTCGGGACTCGAAATCGGTCATCGCCGGACGGCTGACGGGGCCATCGGTGTAGATTCGTCACCAGAGCCAGAACGTCGCTGCTGATGGCGGTCGATCGGCGGTCCGCATCCGCAGGGTGTGCGCCGGTCGAGGGAGAGAGGTCCTCCGACGGTTTGTGCTGCGCAGCAGGGCACCGGTCCGCCAACCGCGGGATCCGGCGGCCCAGGCGCGGCCGTGCACCCGTACGGCCGGCCACCCGCGACGCACGCCCGGACCTTTGGCCCCACCCCCATCAGCGAGGAGCAGACGCATGTCGACCGACATCACCGGTGACTTCAAGGTCGCCGACCTTTCCCTGGCGCCGTTCGGCCGCAAGGAGATCCAGCTGGCCGAGCACGAGATGCCCGGTCTGATGGCGATCCGCGCCGAGTTCGCCGAGGCGCAGCCGCTGGCCGGCGCCCGCATCACCGGCTCGCTGCACATGACGGTCCAGACCGCCGTCCTGATCGAGACCCTGACGGCGCTCGGCGCCGAGGTCCGCTGGTGCTCCTGCAACATCTTCTCCACCCAGGACCACGCGGCCGCCGCCATCGCCGTCGGCCCGGAGGGCACCCCGGAGAACCCGCAGGGCGTGCCGGTCTTCGCCTGGAAGGGCGAGACCCTGGACGAGTACTGGTGGTGCACCGAGCAGGCCCTGACCTGGCCTGACGGCAAGACCCCGAACATGATCCTGGACGACGGCGGCGACGCCACCCTGCTGATCCACAAGGGCGTCGAGTTCGAGAAGGCCGGTGCCGCGCCGGACCCGTCCACCGCGGACAACGACGAGTTCCGGATCATCCTGGAGCTGCTCAACCGCACCCTCAAGGACGCCCCGAACAAGTGGACCGAGGTCGCCGCCACCATCAAGGGCGTGACCGAGGAGACCACCACCGGTGTCCACCGCCTGTACGAGATGCACCGTGACGGCAACCTGCTGTTCCCGGCGATCAACGTCAACGACGCCGTCACCAAGTCGAAGTTCGACAACAAGTACGGCTGCCGCCACTCGCTGATCGACGGCATCAACCGCGCCACCGACGTCCTGATCGGCGGCAAGGTCGCCGTCGTCGCCGGCTACGGCGACGTGGGCAAGGGCTGCGCCGAGTCGCTGCGCGGCCAGGGCGCCCGCGTGATCATCACCGAGATCGACCCGATCTGCGCCCTGCAGGCGGCGATGGACGGCTACCAGGTCACCACCCTGGAGGACGTCGTCTCGATCGCGGACATCTTCATCACCACCACGGGCAACAAGGACATCATCCTTGCCTCGCACATGGAGAAGATGAAGCACCAGGCGATCGTCGGCAACATCGGCCACTTCGACAACGAGATCGACATCGCGGGCCTGGCGAAGCTGCCCGGCATCGTGAAGACCGAGGTCAAGCCGCAGGTCCACGAGTGGCGCTTCGCGGACGGCCACACCATCATCATGCTGTCCGAGGGCCGCCTGCTGAACCTGGGCAACGCGACCGGCCACCCGTCCTTCGTGATGTCCAACTCCTTCGCGAACCAGACGATCGCGCAGATCGAGCTGTTCACGAAGACCGAGCAGTACCCGATCGGCGTCTACGTGCTGCCCAAGCACCTGGACGAGAAGGTCGCCCGCCTGCACCTCGACGCGCTGGGCGTGAAGCTGACCACCCTGACCCAGGAGCAGGCCGACTACATCGGCGTTCCGGTCGAGGGCCCGTACAAGGCGGAGCAGTACCGCTACTGATGCGGTGAGCCGCCGCCGAGGCGGTGCGTACGAACGCCGGTGGCCGGTACCCCGAGCGGGGTGCCGGCCACCGGCGTGTCCGGCTGCTCTCAGCGCATGACGTCGGTCGCCCAGGTGCTCGCGTCCAGGCCGAGAGCCTTGGTGTGGGCGAGCATCCAGGCCAGGCCGCCGAGCCTCTCCAACGAGGGCGGCAGGTCGGCCCCGGCCCCGACGCACACCTGCACTCCGCTGTCGGTGGAGCACACGGGAGGGGTCGGGCCGGTGTTCGGCGCCCCGTCCTTTCCGGTCGGCGCGGTCTGCGACCCCGGGGTGACCGGCTTCACGGTGAACCACACGTTCTTGCCCTCGGCCTCGAGCATCAGCCACATGCTCCAGGCGCCCTTGCCGTCCGAGCCCGGACGCGCCAGCTGGACGTTGGTGGCCTCGAACGCCTCGGGCAGTCCGGTGAACCGCACCGGCAGCGGGACGTCCCACATGCCGTACCGCACGCCGGCGGCAACCTTGTGCAGGACCTCCCGCGCGATGTCCGCAGGCCGGCCGCCGGAGCCCGAGAGCTCCGCCCAGCGGCCCGAGGGTGTCAGCCACCGCAGGGTGGGCTGGTCGTACGGGGGCGAATCGGAGACCACCCAGTAGGCGGTCCGTCCGTCGACCGGCTCGGCCTCCTCCGTGCGGACCTTGCTGCCGGGCGGCCCGGTCACCGGAGGCTGGGATCCGGCCGGGAACTGCGAGAGCTGCAGGCGCGGGGCGTTCGTGCCCCGGCCGCTCGCCTGCAACTCGATGCCGTGGAACCCGGTCTGGTATCCGACGCCGTTCTCGCCGCCGGCCCACTCCGGCAGCCACCCGAACCGGACCTCGGGGGCCAGCGGGTCGGCTCCGGCCCGGTCGGGTGTGGCGGTCGGGGACGGCGTGATCGTCGGGGACACAGTGGTGGGCACTGCGGGCGCGGCCGGCAGCACGGGTGCGGCGGTATCGCTGCGCGGGAGCAGGAGGGCGGTGCCGGCCACCACCGCGACCGTCGCGGCTGCGACGGTGCCGATCACGGCCAGCCTGCGGCGGCGCAGCCGGGCCGCGCCCTCGGCCATGGACCGGCCGGTGTCGAAGGCGGGCGGCGGGGCCGGTTCGTCGGCCAGGGCTGTCAGGCGGTCGGTCAGCTCGTCCGGTCCGATGGTCATGACGTCCTCTCTGCGACGGAGTGGTGGGGAACGAGGGTTCTGCGCAGGGTCTCCAGCGCGCGGGAGCTCTGGCTCTTCACGTTGCCCGGTGAACAGTCCATGGCTTCGGCGGCCTGATCGATCGACAGGTCGCAGTAGTACCGCAGGACGACCGTGGCCCGTTGACGGGGCGGCAGGGCGGCCAGGGCCCGGCGGAGGTCGAGTGCGGTGTCCAGGTCGAGCCCCACGGCGGCGATGTCCGGTTCGCTGTCGGTCCGGACCGTGCGGCGCCACCACGCGGTGCGCTGCTCGCCCAGGAAGGTGTTGACCAGCACCCGGCGTGCGTAGCCGTCCAGGTTCTCCACCCGCCCGGCCCTGGCCCAGTTCACGTACAGCTTGGTGGTGGCCTCCTGGACCAGGTCGTCGGCCCGGTGCCAGTCCCCGCACAGCAGATAGGCGACCTTCCGCAGCCAGCCGCTCCGGGAGGCCACGTACTCCGTGAACTCCGCGTCGCGTGTCTGCTTCGCCATCCGCACCCCCTCTCGTCGTGGCGTCGACGCGCTGCCGCGCCGTCCACCCCCCTAATGCGGGTGACCGGCCCGAACGTTGCATGTCGGCGCGGAGACCGCCCACGTAGGCTTTCGGGCATGCCCAACGGCCGGTACTCGCTCCACGACACCCATGACCACGTCCTGCTCGGCGAGGAGCGCTTCAGCTGCGCGCCCGGGCCGGCCGGGTGGCGGTACGTCTCCAAGACCTACGCGCCGGACGGCCGGGTCATCGGCAGCGTCGACCTCACGCTGGACTCGCGGGCCCGGCCGCTGCGGATGGAACTGCGGGCCGGGGGCTGGCAGGTGCGCGGCGGGGCGGTGGACGGGGTGGCCTGGGTCCGGACCGACGCGACGGATCCGGGCGGCGAGCACGCGGCGGAGGGGCACGACCGGGCGCACGCCTTCACCGGCCGCTCGCCGGGGTTCCTGGTCGCCACCGCCCGGCTGCTGCGCCTGCGGGAAGGCGCGAGCGCGCGGGTGCGCCTGGTGGCGTTCACCGAGCCGGTGCTGGCGCCGCGCACCCTCGACCAGGGGTGGCTGCTGGAAGGCGCCGACACGCACGAGACGGACTCGGGGCCGCTGCTCGTCGAGCGGTACCAGGTCGCGGACCTGGAGACGGGGGAGCAGCAGGTGGTGCACCTGGCGGGGGACGTGGTGCTGGCGGCGGGCGGGATCGAGCTGGAGGAACTGGAGTCGCCGCCGAACGCCTGGCGGGTGGGGGCCGAGGAGTAGCGGGCCGACGGGGCGCGGCGGCTTCGCCGGCTTCAGGAGGGCGGGGCGAAGCCGGTGCCGGCGGCGGGCTTGTCGAGGGACGGGGCCGGCGGGGCGGTCGGTGCGACCGGAGCCGCCGGCGCGACCGGGGCTGCCGGCGCGGGGGCGGACTGCACGGGGACGGTGGGTGCGGTGGGCACGGTGGGCACGGTGGGGACGGGACCGGGGGCCATGCCGAAGGCCGGGCGGGGCGAGGGCACCTGCCCGGGTATCGGCCCGGCCACCCACAGCTGCTCCTGGACCCGAACCCACTCCCGCCGCTGCCGCTCGGTCAGCACCGCGCCCAGGTACGCCGCCGGGTGCAGCCCCGGAGACATCGGGTGGCCGATCCGGGCGGACAGGTCCCCGGCCAGCCGGTCGGTCATCCGGTTCATCACCGAAGGGTCCAACTGGCCGATGCGGCCGAGCAGTTGGCGAACGGCGAGCCAGAGCGGCTCCGGTACGGCGGACAGGTCCATCGCGACCAGCTCGCGGCCCATCGCCTGCAGCAGGTGCGGGTGCACCGGCGGCAGCGGGGAGGCGGAGCCGCCCGGCGTGCGCTCGCGCACCACCACCGTCCCGGCGAAGATGTCGCCCAGCCGCTTGCCCTCGGTGTTCACCGCCGAGGTGATCACGGCCGGGGAGCCGGACAGCGCGATCAGTTCGAAGAAGCCGACCAGCCCGCGCACCAACGAGTGCCGGAACCGCACCGGCCCGCCGTCGGTGCGCACCACCCGCAGGCCGAGCGCGGCCTTGCCGAGCGAGCGCCCGTGGCTGAGGGTCTCCACCATCACCGGAACGGCGACCAGGAAGAACACCATCAGGCCGATCATGGTGGCGGCCAGCGCCGCGCCGTCGAGCCCGATCAGGGCGACGCTGAGCAGCAGCGTGAACACCAGGAATGCCGCGAACTCCACGAGCAGGTCGAGCACGATCGCCAGTGCCCGGCTCGGAAGCTTCGCCGTCTGCAGGCCGAGGACGACCGCCTCACCCGTCACCAGGTCGCTCAAGACACCTGTCCGTTCACGCTCTTGGAGCCCGTACGGCTCGTCCATGGAGATCCGGGGCCGCCGAGGGCGGCAGCGCCGGGGGAGGGATCCGGTCCGGATCGGCCCCCAGGACCCGCTCTCGCCAGTCTGATCCGCAGCCGCAAACATACGACTCCCGGTGGGCACACGGGAAGTGAGATCCCCGGCGGCCGGGGCTTCGGCCGCTGCTGGCATGCTGGGCGGCGCCTGTCCGCCCGTACCCACCCGCGCACGCACGTCCGCGCCGACCTCGCTGATCATGGAGCCGCCGAATGGACCTGGACGTCTTCGTCGCCACCCACCAGGGGGAGTGGGCCCGGCTGGACGCCCTCGCCCGCAGGCGCCGACTCACCGGTGAGGAGGCCGACGAGCTCGTCACCCTCTACCAGCGCGCCACCGGCCACCTCGCCAAGGTCCAGGCCGCAGCGCCGGACCCGGCGTTGCTCAGCCGGCTGACCGGCCTGGTCTCGCGCTCCCGCAGCACGGTGACCGGCGCCCGGACCAACGGCTGGCAGGACGTCGCCCGCTACTACACGGTGAGCTTCCCGGCCGCGCTCTACCGTGCGCGCCGCTGGTGGGTGCCGGTCGCGGTCGTCTCGCTGCTCGCCACCGCGCTGCTCGCGTGGTGGATGGCCACCCACCCCGAAGTCCGCAACAGCCTGGTCGCCCCCGACCGCCTGCGGGAGCTGACCCGCCCCGGCGGACAGTACGAGGCGTACTACTCGGACCGGCCGGCCGGCTCCTTCGCCGCACAGGTCTGGACGAACAACGCGTGGATCGCCGTGCAGTGCCTCCTGTACGGGATCGCGCTGGGCATCCCGGTGCTCTACGTGATGTGGACCAACGTGGTGAACCTCGGCATAGGCGTCGGGCTGATGGCCTCCGCCGGGCGCCTCGACGTCTTCCTCGGCCTGCTCATTCCGCACGGCCTGCTGGAGCTCACCGCCGTCTTCGTGGCCGGCGGCCTCGGCCTGCGCCTCGGCTGGACCGTCATCGACCCGGGGCCGCGCACCCGCGCGGTGGCACTGGCGGAACAGGGCCGCTCGATCATCGGAATGTCGATCGGGCTCACGACGGTGCTGGCCGTCTCCGGTGTCCTCGAAGCCTTCGTGACGCCTTCCGGCCTGCCGACCTGGGCCCGGATCGCCATCGGCGTGCTCGTCGAGCTGGCCTTCCTGCTCTACGCCCTGGTGTGGGGCCGCAGGGCGGCGGAAGGCGGAGAGTTCGGTGATGTGGACGCGGCCGATCGGGCGGACCTGCAGCCGGTCGCGGCCTGAGCCGATGTGATCAACAGACCTCTGACCTGCTACTCTTCTCTCAACCCGGCCAAACCATTGACGTGGTGGGGGCGGACTAGTAGGTTTGAACGGTTGGGAGCGACTGGACAACGGTCGAGCCCAGGCGCTAGTGTCTACGACACCGCCGAATCGAGGCGAGCGCGTTTCAACGAAATGCGCGCCCTCCGACGAAGCAAATCCCACGGACGGAACACTCCGAAAGCTTTGATAAGCTTCGGAACGAAGTTCGCAGGAAATCCCGCCAGCGGGAACCCAGAAAAACGAAGCCGGTAAGAACGGTCGAATGGATCTGGTAAGCTGGAAACACGAAAGAACGAAGCCCGGAGGTTCCGCTGGAAGGCGGTCCGAAGGAAGTGTCCGTTCCTTGAGAACTCAACAGCGTGCCAAAAGTCAACGCCAGATATGTTGACATCCCCGGCCTCGATCGTCTGATCGGGGTTGGAGATTCCT
>NZ_JBVOOL010000027.1:0-1616 GCF_055664045.1 Kitasatospora sp. NPDC023385
GGCTCCCAGTAGACGACTGGGTTGATAGGCCGGATATGGAAGCCCTGTAAGGGGTGGAGTTGACCGGTACTAATAGGCCGAGGGCTTGTCCTCAGACGCTCGCGTTCACTGTGTGGTTCCCGGGTAGCGAACAGCTATCGCTGGCGAACTAGAAACACTTATTCAACTGAAAAGTGTGTTTCGCTGAATACCCGATAGGGTTTCGGTGGTCATAGCGTGAGGGAAACGCCCGGTTACATTCCGAACCCGGAAGCTAAGCCTCACAGCGCCGATGGTACTGCAGGGGGGACCCTGTGGGAGAGTAGGACGCCGCCGAACAATTATTCAAGGCCGCGGCCCCAGCGATTCGCTGGGGCCGCGGCCTTTTTGTGTTTTGCGAACGTGAAGAAAGTCTGACAGAACGGATCTTCGGCCCAGGCGCGGACGATCCCGGCATGTCGGACAATGGAGAAGGTGCGCGGGCCAGGAGGCCGGCGCCGAAACCGCGTGACGGCAGCGGAGTTGCACGCACGGCCCGCGCGGTGAAGCTGAAGCAGCAGAAGGAGCACCACGATGTCGAACCAGCCCCAGGACCGTCCCGAGCGTCGATCGGACGACGGCCGAGGCTCCGAGCCCCGGTCCCGTGGGGGCTGGTCGAACGACCGCCGCGACGACCGCTCCTCCGGTAGCAGTTTCCGTCGGGACGACCGCCCGGGCGGGCACCGTCGCGACGACCGCGATGACCGTCCGCGTCGTGACGACCGTCCTACCGGTGGCGGCTACGGCCGTGACCGTGACGACCGTGGTGGCGACCGTGGCGGGTTCCGTCGCGATGACCGCCCGTCCGGTGGTGGCTTCAACCGTGACCGTGGCGACCGCCCGTCCGGTGGCGGTTTCAACCGTGACCGTGGTGACCGTCCCACCGGTGGCGGCTACGGCCGTGACCGTGACGACCGTGGTGGTTTCCGCCGTGACGACCGCCCGTCCGGTGGCGGTTTCAACCGTGACCGTGGTGACCGTCCCACCGGTGGCGGCTACGGCCGTGACCGTGACGACCGTGGTGGCGACCGTGGTGGTTTCCGCCGTGACGACCGCCCGTCCGGTGGTGGCTTCAACCGTGACCGTGGCGACCGCCCCTCCGGCGGTGGCTTCCGTCGCGACGACCGCCCGTCCGGTGGCGGTTTCAACCGCGATCGCGGTGACCGCCCCGCCGGTGGCGGCTTCAACCGCGATCGTGATGACCGTGGTGGCGACCGTGGCGGGTTCCGTCGCGATGACCGTCCGTCCGGTGGTGGCTTCAACCGTGACCGTGGCGACCGCCCCTCCGGCGGTGGCTTCCGTCGCGACGACCGCCCGAGTGGCTTCCGTCGTGATGACCGTGACGACCGTCCGCGTCGTGACGACCGTCCCTCCGGTGGTGGGTTCAACCGCGATCGTGATGACCGTGGTGGCGACCGTGGCGGGTTCCGTCGCGATGACCGTCCGTCCGGTGGTGGGTTCAACCGTGACCGTGGCGACCGTCCCGCCGGTGGTGGTTTCAACCGCGACCGTGGCGACCGCCCCTCCGGCGGTGGCTTCAACCGCGACCGCGGTGACCGCCCCGCCGGTGGCGGCTTCAACCGCGACCGCGACGACCG
>NZ_JBVOOL010000027.1:1712-78863 GCF_055664045.1 Kitasatospora sp. NPDC023385
ACCGTGGTGGCGACCGTGGCGGGTTCCGTCGCGATGACCGCCCGTCCGGTGGTGGGTTCAACCGTGACCGTGGCGACCGCCCCTCCGGCGGTGGCTTCCGTCGCGACGACCGCCCGAGTGCCTTCCGTCGTGACGACCGTCCCTCCGGTGGTGGGTTCGGTCGTGACCGTGATGACCGTGGTGGCGACCGTGGCGGGTTCCGTCGCGATGACCGCCCGTCCGGTGGTGGGTTCAACCGTGACCGTGGCGACCGCCCCTCCGGCGGTGGCTTCACGCGCGACCGCGGTGACCGTCCCTCTGGTGGCGGCTTCCGCCGCGACGACCGCCCGTCCGGTGACCGTGGCGGCTTCCGCCGTGACGACCGCCGTGACGACGACCGCGGCCGTCGCGACTACGACGACCGCCGGGGCAACTACGAGCCGGTCAAGCGCCTGCCGATTCCGGAGGACGTCACGGGCTTCGAGATCGACGCGGACGTGCGCCAGGAGCTCAAGAGCCTGCCCAAGACCCTCGCGGACGATGTCGCGCGCAACCTGGTGATGGTGGCCCGTCTGCTTGACAGCGAGCCGGAGGAGGCCTACCAGTACTCGCGCGTCGCGCTCCGTCTGGCCTCCCGCGTGCCCGCCGTCCGTGAGGCGGCCGGTTTCGCCTCCTACATGACGCAGCGTTACTCCGAGGCGCTGACCGAGTTCCGCGCCGCACGCCGGATGACCGGCCGGGCGGACCTGTGGCCGGTGATGGCGGACTGCGAGCGCGGTCTGGGCCGTCCGGAGCGGGCGCTGGCGATGGCCGGTGAGCCCGAGGTGAAGCAGCTGGACAAGTCCGGCCAGGTGGAGATGCGCCTGGTGGCGGCCGGTGCCCGCAGCGACATGGAGCAGTTCGACGCCGCCGTGGTGACCCTGCAGAGCCCGGAGCTGGCCTCCAGCACCGTGCACTCGTGGACTGCGCGTCTGCGCTACGCCTACGCCGAGGCGCTGATCGCGGCCGGCCGTGGCGAGGAGGCCCGTGACTGGTTCGCCAAGGCGGCCGAGGCCGACACGGACGGCACCACCAACGCCTCGGAGCGGCTCGCCGAGATCGACGGCGTGGAGTTCACCGACGCGCTCGACCCGGAGGCGGCCGAGGAGGAGTCCGACCAGGCCGAGGCGCCGGCGAAGAAGCGCGGCGGCGACGTCTCCGACGACCGCGTGATCTTCGAGGACGAGGAGGACGTCGAGGAGTACTACGACGAGGACGACCTCGAGATCGACGAGGAGTTCGACGGCGTGGTGCCCGGACGGCCCCGGAACGGCGCCAAGGCTGAAGCCGACAAGGCGGACCAGGCCGACAAGGCCGAGGGCGACGACGCCAGCTGAGCGACCGCAACGCCGTGAGGCCCTGCCGTTCCCCCGGAAGTCCGGGAACGGCAGGGCCTCACGGCGTCCGGGCCGGTGGCGGGATCAGCCCAGCGCGAGATTGCGCAGCACCAGCCCGGTGGCCGGCTTCGGCCCGAAGGACGTGGACTTACGAGGCATCGTGACGCCCTGTTCGGCCAGCCGCCGGACCACGCTCTCCCGGACCGGGTGCAGCAGGACGGCGGTGCCGCCCGCGCGGGCGGCCTCCCGTTCGGCGGCCGCGGCGGTGTGCAGGTAGCCGATGTCGTCCGGGCCGTCGGGGATGCGCCAGGTGTGGTCGAGCAGGGTGGCGTGCAGGACGGTGGCGTCCAGGTGGCGCCACTCCTCGGGCCGGTCACGCGGCACGGTCGCGTCCAGCAGGGCCTCGTCGGGCTCGCCGACGAGCCAGTAAGAGCCGTCGCCGCCGGTCAGGACGAAGCCGTTGCCGCCATGCCGCTTCTGCTCGGCGAGGGCCTGGAGGGCGGCGGGCAGCGGCCCGGGGACCTCCTTGACCTTCCAGCGGTCGCCGAGCTTCTCCAGCGCCTCGGCCACCGGCAGCCGGTAGAGCACGCGGTGGATGGCGCGGACCCGCAGCGGGTAGCGGGCGGTGTCCACCAGGAGCACCATGCCGCGGTCCCACGGGCTGCGCGGCAGGTGGCGGTGCTCGCGCTGGAGGCGCAGGTACATCTCCCAGCGGTGGTGGCCGTCGGCGATCAGGGCCCGGCAGGTGGCGAGGTCGCGGCCGATCTCGGCGATGTCGGCCGGGCCGGTGACGGCCCACAGCCGGTGGTGGGTGCCGTCGCTGGTGGCGGTGGCGAGCAGCGGCTCGCCCTCGACCGTCCGCTCGATCACGCCGGCGGCGCCGCCGTTGCCGCGGTAGGTGAGCAGCAGCGGTTCCAGGTTGGCCCGGGTGGTGCGCATCAGGCCGACCCGGTCGGCGACCGGCCGCGGCATCACGTCCTCGTGGGGGAGCACGACGCCGGTCTCGGGGCCGCTGATCGCGAGGGCGCCGATCAGGCCGCGCTGGACCAGCTCGGGGGAGTCGGCGGTGGCGGGCACCCGCTGCTCGTAGACGTAGATCGCCGGGGCCGGGTCGGCGGCGAGGATCCCCTCGCGCTGCCAGGCGGCCAGCAGACGGGCGGCGTGCCGGTACCGGGTGTCCCGGTCGGGGCGGTCGCCGGCGTCCTCGGGCTCGGGCCGGGGCAGGATCAGCCGGACCACGTTGTGCGGATCGCCGGTCTCCAGGTCGAGCCGGCGGCCCGGGTCGACGACGTCGTACGGCGGGGACATCACCGCGGCCAGGGCGCCGACCCGGTCGGGGACGTAGCGCAGGCCGCGGAAGGGGGACAGGGACAGGCCGGCGGTGGCGACGTGACCGGGATCGCCGGGGCCGCCCTCGGGAGTCTCGACTCCGTCTTCTGCACTGGGTGTGCTCATTCTGGGCATCGTAATCGGGTACGCGTTGTTGAGAGA
Organism: Kitasatospora sp. NPDC023385; assembly: GCF_055664045.1. Classification (NCBI taxonomy): domain Bacteria; kingdom Bacillati; phylum Actinomycetota; class Actinomycetes; order Kitasatosporales; family Streptomycetaceae; genus Kitasatospora; species Kitasatospora sp. NPDC023385. Next base: position 4,559 of record NZ_JBVOOL010000027.1, read on the forward strand.
TCGGAACACCCGTGCCGGCTCGTGGGGGCGGGTGGGCGACCGAGGGCGAGGTACGGCATGGACGACGGGCAGGAACGGATGGACGGCGGCGGCCCCGGCGGCGCGGGCGGTCCGGCCGCTGTCACCGGCGGCGCCGCCCCGGCCGGCGGCGCACCGACCGGCGGGATCCCGGCGCAGAGCCGGTCCGGGGAGCCCGCAGGAGAGGTGTACGACTGGTTCCGCCGGGGCGCGCAGCTGTTGGCGCAGGGGCACCCGGCGGCCGCCGAACAGCTGCTGTCCCGGGCGGCGGCGGCCGAGCCGCACTCGCGCAGCATCCGGGAGGCGCTGGCCCGGGCACAGTTCGACGCCGGTTCGTACGAGGCGGCGCTGGAGAACTTCCGGGCCGTGGCGCTGGCCGATCCGGCGGACGACTACGCTCAGTTCGGGTGGGGGGTCGCGGCGGCCCGGCTGGGCGACTTCGAGACGTCCGCCGAGCACCTGGCCCTGGCCGTGGCGATGCGGCCGGGGACCGACCACTACCGGGAGGCGCTGCGGCAGACCCGGGCGACGCTGGCGGCCCGCGCCGGGGCGTACGGCCCGCTGCTGCCCGGGGCGCCCGGGCACCTGGCGCCCCCACCCGGTACCGAGCCGCTGCCTGGTGCCGACGGCGACGCCTGACCGGCCTACGGCCCGGCAGTGCCCCGCGGCAGGTCGGTGCACGACCTGACGGACGAACGTAGCGAATGAGGTAGCTCAGCCATGACCGAGACGGCCACCCCCGTGCGACGCACCGCCCCCGGCGGCAGTGAGCGCCCGCTCACCGAGGCGTACGACACCGCGCTGCTGGACCTGGACGGCGTGGTCTACGCCGGCGACCACGCGATCGACCACGCGGCGGCCGCGCTGGACACCGCCCGGACGGCCGGAATGCGGCTCGCGTACGTGACCAACAACGCCTCCCGCCCGCCGCGCGTGGTGGCCGAGCACCTGACCGAGCTGGGCGTGCCGGCCGAGCCGACGGATGTGATCAACTCGGCCCAGGCGGCCGCCCGACTGATCGCCGAGAAGGTACCGGCCGGAGCGAAGGTGCTGGTCGTGGGCGGTCTCGGGCTGGAGGAGGCGCTGGCCGAGCGGGGCCTGGTCGCGGTCCGCTCGCTGGCCGACGGGCCGGTTGCGGTGGTCCAGGGCTTCGACCCCTCGGTGGGCTGGGCGGACCTCGCGGAGGCCTCGTACGCCGTGCAGAGCGGGCTGCCGTGGGTGGCGTCCAACCTGGACCTGACGGTGCCGCGGGCCCGTGGCATCGCGCCCGGCAACGGCACGCTGGTCGCGGCGGTGCGGGCGGCCACCGGGGTGGAGCCGGAGGTGGCGGGCAAGCCGCTGCCGCCGATGCACCGGGAGACCGTGCTGCGCACCGGCGCCAAGCGGCCGCTGGTGGTCGGGGACCGGCTGGACACCGACATCGAGGGCGCGTTCAACGGCGGGGTGGACAGCCTGCTGGTCTTCACCGGCGTGACCACCCCGGAACTGCTGCTGGCGGCCCCGGTCGAGCACCGGCCGACCTACCTGGCCGCCGACCTGCGCGGACTGCTGGTGCCGCACGCGGCGGTGACGGCCGAAGGCGACGGCTTCACCTGCGGAGGCTGGGCTGCGCGGGCCGAGGGCGGCGTGCTGCGGCTGACCGGGGCCGGTGACCGCTGGGACGGCCTGCGAGCGCTGTGCGCGGCGGCGTGGACGGCGCTGGACGCCGACGGCGCGTCGGTGGACGGCCGGAAGGCGCTGGCCGAGCTGGGCTTCTGAGCGTCCGGGGCTGTCAAGAGCCGCCGCCGAGGGGGCGTCGGCCGGGTTCAGAGCAGGGTGCGCAGCCGCAGCAGATCGCGGAAGCCCGCCTCCAGCCGGACCCGGCCGCCCGCCCAGGCGGACGCGAAGTTCAGCCGCCCGTCGACCAGGGCGACCAGGTCGTCGCTGCGCATGGTGAGCCGGATCTCCGCCTTCGCGGTCGGCCCACCCGGGGCGACGACCAGGTCCTGGATCCGGCCGTCCCGCAGCTGCCCGGTGAAGGTCAGGTCGAGGTCGGTGATCCGGCAGCTGACCGAGCGGTCCATGGCCGCGGCCGTCCGGACGTCGCCGGTGGACTTCGTCATGTTCCGGCTGAGCTGCTCCAGCGCCTCTCGGCACTCCTCGGCGTTCGCCATGGGCGGCTGCTCCCTCCCCTGGTCGCTGCGGTGCTGACTGCGGGCCACGGTACCTCAGGCGGGTTTTGGCGGTAGCGTCGTCGGTGGGGTGCCCGGCACGGCCCGGGTACTGACGGCGACGGCGCGACGCGCGTAGGCGATTGGGAGGCACCCGGATGCTGCCGAGGACGGTTCAGGGAGTGGTGGAGACCGCCGCCGGGGTGGTCGAGGAGGTCGGCAAGCGGGTCGTCGGGACGGCGGCCGTGATCCTGGAGAAGGCCGGGGTCGACGTCGCCGAGGTCGAGCGCCGGCTGGGCGGCCAGTTCCCGCCGTCGGCGAAGACGCTGCAGACCATGGCCGAGGAGGCGTTCACCGCCGGGCGGGCCGGGATGGACCTGGCGGTCGGGGTGGCCCGCAACGAGGCGGAGAAGGTCTTCGAGAGGGTCGGCGACCAGGTCACCAAGGTCGGCGTGGTGCTGGCCTACCTGGAGGCCAAGCTGCGTGAGGTCGAGGAGGAGGCTCCGGCGGGGCAGCCCGAGGAGGGTGCGTACGGTGCCCAGGAGCCGGTGCCGGCGCCGCGGGCGGACGACCTGTTCGGGCGCGGCTGGGAGTTCGAGGACGAGCCCTCGACGGGCCGGACGACCGGGGAGCCGATAGTCGCCGAGCGGGTGGAGGTCGACGAGCCGGTCGAGGTCGACCCCCCGATCCCGTCGGTCGCCGCGGTGCCGCCGGTTCCGCCGGTTTCCCCGGCCGTGCAGGAGGAGCCGGCGGTGACCGGGAAGCCCGCCGCGAAGAAGACCACGGAGGGGAAGCCGACCGCGAAGAAGGCGACCGCGAACAAGGCCGCGGCCAAGAAGGCGCCCGCCAAGCGGACGGCCGCGAAGAAGACCGCCGCGACGACCGCGGCCCCGAGCGCCGCGAAGAAGACGACCGCGAAGAAGACGACCGCCAGGAAGACGACGACCGTCAAGAAGACCGCCACCGCGAAGCCGGCCGCCGCACAGCCCAAGGCGCCCGCACCGCCCGAGGCGCCCGCGAAGCGCACGGCGACCAAGCGGACCACCGTCCGCAAGGCCACCAGCACGAAGAAGCCCGATGTCCGGGACGAGTGAACCGGGCGGTCCGTTCGACGCGACCGCGCCGGCCCCGCAGGTGGGCCCGCTCGGCGTCGAGCCGGTGCCCACCGGCCACCCCGCGGTGGACGCCGGGCTGGCCCGGCTGGAGGCCCTGGACGGGGCCCCGGCGGAGGCGCACGTCGCGGTGTACGAAGATGTTCACCAGCGGTTGGCCGACACGCTGGCCGCGCTTGACCAGGAATGACCCGTAGGAGCTGAAACCCCAGTGGCAGTGGCACGACGCCGACTCGACGCGGAGCTGGTCCGCCGCAAGCTGGCCCGGTCGCGCGAGCACGCGTCCGAGCTGATCGCGGCCGGCCGGGTGACCGTCGGCGGCACCACCGCGAGCAAGCCGGCCACCCAGGTGGAGACCTCGGCGGCGGTCGTGGTGGCCAAGGACGAGAACGACCCCGACTACGTCTCGCGCGGCGGGCACAAGCTCGCCGGGGCGTTCGCGGCCTTCGTGCCGCAGGGCCTGGTGGTCGAGGGCCGCCGGGCGCTGGACGCGGGCGCGTCCACCGGCGGCTTCACCGACGTGCTGCTGCGCGCCGGGGCGGCTCACGTGCTGGCGGTGGACGTCGGCTACGGGCAGCTCGCCTGGTCGCTGCAGAGCGACGAGCGGGTCACCGTGATGGACCGCACCAATGTGCGCGAGCTGACCCGGGACCTGATCGGCGGCACCCCGGTGGACCTGGTGGTGGGCGACCTGTCGTTCATCTCGCTGGGCCTGGTGCTCCCGGCCCTGGCGTCCTGCGCGGCCGAGGACGCGGACCTGGTGCTGATGGTCAAACCGCAGTTCGAGATCGGCAAGGACCGCCTCGGCAGCGGCGGGGTGGTGCGCAGCCCGCAGCTGCGCGCCGAGATGGTGCGCCAGGTGGCCGGACAGGCTTGGGAGCTCGGGCTGGGCGTGCGCGCCGTGACCGCGAGTCCCCTGCCGGGACCGTCCGGCAACGTGGAGTACTTCCTCTGGCTGCGCCGCGACGCCCCGCGGCTGGACCCGGCGGAGGCGGACCGGGCCGTGGTGGAGGGGCCCCGGTAGGGTGCTCTGCGGACGTCCGGCCCGTCATGCTGAATGGCGGCCGCACCGGGGCGGAGGGCGACCCGGCCGGCGTTAGGGAGAGGGCAGCGGCATGAGCGACGAAGCACGTACGGTCTTCCTGATCGCGCACACCGGCCGGGAGGCGGCGCTGCGCAGCGTCGAGGGCCTGGTGCACGGCCTGCTGAAGGCGGGGCTGCGGATCAGACTGCTGGCGGCCGAGGCGGCCGACCTGGACCTGCCCGGCGGCGTCGAGCGGGTGGGCGAGGGCCCCGGGGCGGCGGACGGCTGCGAGCTGATCCTGGTGGCCGGCGGGGACGGGACACTGCTGCGCGGGGCGGAGCTGGCGCGCTCGCACGGGCTGCCGATGCTCGGGATCAACCTGGGCCGGGTGGGCTTCCTCGCCGAGGCCGAGCGGGACGACCTGGCCGTGGTGGTCGAGCGGGTGGTCGACGCCGACTACGAGGTCGAGGAGCGGATGACGCTCGACGTCATCGTCCGCACCAACGGCGACGTGGTGCACCAGGACTGGGCGCTGAACGAGGCGTCGATCGAGAAGGCGTCCCGGGAGCGGATGCTGGAGGTGGTGACCGAGGTGGACGGCCGCCCGGTCTCCAACTTCGGCTGCGACGGCGTGGTGTGCGCGACGCCGACCGGCTCCACCGCGTACGCGTTCTCGGGCGGCGGGCCGGTGGTGTGGCCGGAGGTCGAGGCGCTGCTGATGGTGCCGATCTCGGCGCACGCCCTGTTCGCCCGGCCGCTGGTGACCTCGCCCGAGTCGGTGCTGGCCGTCGAGGTGCAGCCGAAGACCCCGCACGGCGTGCTCTGGTGCGACGGGCGGCGCTCGGTCGAACTGCCCGCCGGGGCACGGGTGGAGGTCCGCCGGGGCCGGACCCCGGTGCGGCTGGCCAGACTGCACCGGGCACCGTTCACCGACCGGCTGGTGGCCAAGTTCGCGCTGCCGGTGACGGGTTGGCGGGGCCGGGCGGACCACCACTAGCCCGGGCCATCACGAGCCCGGGCCACCAGGCCCGGTGGTCTGCCGACCGTCAGACCGCCAGCGGTTGCGCCCCGTCGGCCGCGCCGAGCCGGCCGCCGGCCGCCGCGCGGGCGGCCAGCGCGGCGAGGCGTTCGACGGCGGCGGGGACGGTCGCGGCGGGCACGGTGAGCGGTATCCGGATGTGGTGCTCGAAGGCGCCGTCCGAGCCGAACCGGTTGCCCGAGGCGATCCGCACCCCGTCGTGCTCGCCGGCGTGGGCCAGTGCCGCGCCGGACAGGCCGCCGGTGGAGACCCAGAGCGAGAGCCCGCCGGACGGCATCGGGAAGCTCCAGCCGGGCAGGTGCGCGGGCAGCGCGGCGGCGAAGGCCTGAGCGGTGACCCGCAGCCGGGCCAGCTGGTGCGCCCGTACGGCGGGCAGGGGTGCGCCCAGCAGCTCGGCAGCGATCAGCTGGTCCAGCACCGGGGTGCCGACGTCGCTGTAGACCCGCTCGCTCGCCAGTCGGCGCACCAGTGCGGGGGCGGCCCGGACCCAGCCGATCCGCAGGCCGCCCCAGAGCAGCTTGCCGGCCGAGCCGACGGTGACCACCTGGGCGGACCGGTCCAGCGCCGCCATCGGCCGCGGCAGCGGCGTGGACTCCGGTACGCCCCAGTCGAGTTCGGCGGTGGTCTCGTCCACCAGCACGATGCTCCCGGCGGCCCGCGCGGCGGCCAGCAGCTCGCGGCGCTGCTCCTCGTCGATCAGCGCGCCGGTCGGATTGTGGAAGTCCGGGATCACGTAGGCGAGCTTGGGCGCGGCGCCGCGCAGCACCCGCTGCCACTCCTCCCGGTCCCACCGCGGCTCCGGGGTCCGTGAACCGTCGGCTCGCCTCCCGGTGCTGGGCGCCGGTGCCGACGGCCGTCCGCCCGACACCGGCACCGACACCGGCACCGGTACGGCCTTCGGCCCGGAGCGGTACGCATACGGCACCGGGACCAGGCGCGCGCCGGTGAGCCGCAGCGCCTGCAGGGTGTGCGCGTAGCTGGGGGCCTCGACGGCGACCCGGTCGCCGCGGCCGACGAGCGCCTGCTGGACCAGGTGCAGGCCGCCCATCGCACCCGTGGTGACCAGGATCTGGTCGGGGGTGGTGGGCAGTCCGCGCTCGGTGTAGCGGCGGGCGACGGCCTCGCGCAGCACCGGGACTCCGGTGGGGTAGTGGCCGTGCCCGGAGGCGTAGTAGGGCAGTTGCTCGACGGCCCGGGCGGCGGCGTCGCCGAGCCAGGGCTGCGGGGCGGGCAGGGCGGCGACGCCGAGGTCCAGGGTGCGGCCCTGCTCGTCCGGCGGGACGGGGTGCAGGGCGTCGCCGGGCGGCGGGGCGCCCTCGGGCAGGGCGGTCCAGCTGCCCGCGCCGCGCCGGCTGCGCAGGTAGCCGTCGCCGCGCAGCGCCTCGTACGCGGTGGCGACGGTGGTGCGGCTCAGCTCCAGGGCGGCGGCCAGTTCGCGTTCGGCCGGCAGCCGGGCGCCGACCGGCAGCCGGCCCTCGGTGACCAGCAGCCGGATCTGCCCGGCGAGGGTGCGGTAGGCGGGGCGGCGGGCGGTGGCCGGTTCGGGGAGCCGGGCGGTGGCGAGCAGCCGGGCCAGCGCTTGCGGGGTGACGGTGGTGTGCCAGTCGGCCATGGCGATCAGTCCACTTGCTCGGGATTGGCCCTGGAGCGGGCCGTTTTGGCCCGGCCATCATGACAGGGCGGCCGTACCGTCCGCCACCGCCGGGCCGACCGGAGGTGCAGCACACCGCAGGAGCACCATTGGCCACCACGACCACGACCACGCCCGCACCGACCACGCCCGCGCCGTACACCACCACACCGGCCACCACCCCGACCCCCGCCCCGGCCACGTTCGCCGTCCGGTTCCTCGGCGACACCCACGGCCTCGGCCGCCGGATCCCGCAGCTGTTCGCCGGCCTGGCCCTGTACGGCGCGAGCATGGCGCTGATGCTCCGCTCCGGACTCGGCCTGGACCCGTGGGACGTCCTGCACCAGGGCCTGCAGCGCAGCATCGGCCTCTCGGTCGGCGCCTGGGTGACCATCTGCGGCGCCCTGGTCCTGCTGCTGTGGATACCGCTGCGCCAGCGCCCCGGCCTGGGCACCGTCGCCAACGTGCTGGTGATCGGGGCCGCGATGGACCTCACCCTGCGGATCGTCGGCGACCTGGGGGCGCTGCCCGTCCGGATCGCCGGGGCGGCCGCCGCGATCGTGCTCAACGGCCTGGCCGGCGGGCTCTACATCGGCGCCCGCCTCGGCCCCGGCCCGCGCGACGGCCTGATGACCGGCCTGCACCGACGCACCGGCCGCTCGCTGCGGCTGATCCGCACCGGGCTGGAGGTGACGGTGCTGGCCGCCGGACTGCTGCTCGGCGGCAGCGCGGGGATCGGCACCGTCGCGTACGCGCTGGCCATCGGCCCGCTGGTGCAGTTCTTCCTGCCCTGGTGCACCGCGCCGACGCCCCCGCGAAACCCCCGGAAGGGATGAAACTCGGGGCACGGAGTTGCCGCGCGCCGTTGCCGCTCGTCGCGCGCCGGGGGCGGAACCTCGTAAGGTCGTCTCCGTGTTGGACGAGATGCGGATACGGGATCTAGGGGTCATCGACGACGCGGTGGTCGAACTCGCCCCCGGCTTCACCGCCGTGACGGGTGAGACCGGCGCCGGCAAGACCATGGTCGTCACCAGCCTCGGCCTGCTGCTCGGCGGCCGCGCCGACCCGGGCCTGGTGCGCAACGGCGCCGGCCGGGCCGTCGTCGAGGGGCGGCTGCAATTGCCCGCCGACTCCTCGGTGGCGGCCCGCGCCGTCGAGGCCGGGGCCGAACTGGACGACGGAGCCCTGCTGATCAGCCGGACCGTCTCCGCCGAGGGGCGCTCCCGCGCGTACGTCGGCGGCCGGGCCGTCCCGGTCGGGCTGCTCGCCGAACTCGGCGAGGACCTGGTCGCCGTGCACGGCCAGACCGACCAGCAGCGCCTGCTGCGCCCGGCCCGCCAGCGCGGCGCGCTGGACCGGTACGCGGGCGAGGCGGTGGCCGAGCCGCTGGCCCGCTACCGCGAGACCTACCGCGCCCTGCGCGAGGTCTCGGCGACGCTGGAGGAGCTGACCACCCGGGCCCGCGAACGCGCCCAGGAGGCAGACCTGCTGCGCTTCGGCCTGGACGAGATCGCCGCCGCCGAGCCGACGGCCGGCGAGGACGTCGAGCTCTCCGCCGAGGCCGAACGCCTCGGCCACGCCGACGCCCTGTCCTCCGCCGCGACCCTCGCGCACGCCGCCCTGGCCGGTGACCCGGCCGACCCGGAGGCGCTGGACGCCGGCACCCTGCTCGCGCAGTCCCGCCGCGCCCTGGACGCCGTGCGCCACCACGACGAGCGCCTGGCCGCCCTCGCCGACCGGCTGAACGAGGTCGGCTACCTGCTCGCCGACGTGGCCGGCGACCTGGCCGGCTACGCGGACGACCTGGACGCCGACCCGGTGCGCCTGGCCGCCGTCGAGGACCGCCGGGCCGTGCTGGCCCAACTGCTGCGCAAGTACGGCGGCGCGCAGAACACCCTCGCCGAGGTGCTCGCCTGGGCCGAGGCCGGCGCCGCCCGGCTCGCCGAACTCGACGGCGACGACGACCGGATCGACCAGCTGGGCGCCCGGGAGACCGAGCTGCGGACCGAACTGGCCGAGCTCGCGGCCGAGGTGTCGGCCGCCCGGCAGGCCGCGGCCGGGCAGTTCGCCGAGGCCGTCTCCGCCGAACTCGCCGAACTGGCCATGCCGCACGCCCGGGTGACCTTCTCGATCAGCCAGGTCGACGACCTGTCCGGGATCGAGGTAGACGGCCGCACCGTCGCCTACGGCCCGCACGGCGTGGACGAGGTCGAGGTGCTGCTCGCCCCGCACCCCGGCGCCCAACCCCGTCCGATCGCCAAGGGCGCCTCCGGCGGTGAGCTGTCCCGGGTGATGCTCGCCGTCGAGGTGGTCTTCGCGGGCGCCGACCCCGTGCCGACCTACCTGTTCGACGAGGTGGACGCCGGCGTGGGAGGCAAGGCCGCGGTCGAGATCGGCCGCCGGCTGGCCAAACTGGCCGAATCCGCCCAGGTCGTGGTGGTCACCCACCTCCCGCAGGTGGCCGCGTTCGCCGACCGCCACCTGGTGGTGGAGAAGACCAACGACGGCACCGTGACCCGCAGCGGCGTCAAGGTGCTGAACGACGAGGAACGGGTGCGCGAACTCTCCCGGATGCTGGCCGGCCTGGAGGACTCGGAGCTGGGCCGGGCCCACGCCGAGGAGCTGCTGGCCGCCGCCCGAGCCCCCCGCCACCGCTAGCCGGCACCGGCGGCCCCCGGGGACCTTCGGCGACGCGCCCCGGGTGCCGCCGACTGTCCAAGAGGGCCGCCGACCTGGCATGGTGGCGGCTGGACACTGGCTTCCCAGCCCCGAGCGCCGCGAGGCGGGCAATCCTCGCGAAGCGGCGCGCGAACCTGATCGAGTCGGATGCGAGACGACGTGGACCATTCCGCCGCCCGTGCCACCGCGGCCGCCCCGGAACCGGGGCAGCTGCACGTGGTGCTCGTCCTGGCCGCCAGTACCGGCGGCATCGGTGCGCACGTGCGCTCCCTGGCCCAGGGCCTGGTCGCACACGGGGTGACCGTCACGGTCTGCGCGCCGGCCGGCACGGACGCGCTGTTCGGCTTCTCCCGGACGGGCGCCAGGGTCCATCCCGTCGACATCACCCCCACCGCGGGCGCCCGCAGCGACGCAACCGCGATCGGCGAGCTGCGCCGGGCCTTCACCGGCGCCGACGTGGTGCACGCCCACGGGCTGCGCGCCGGGCTGCTCGCCGACCTCGCGCTGCGCACCGCCGGCCGCTTCCCGGGCCTGCGCCCGGAGACCCCGCTGGTGGTCACCTCGCACCACGCGCTGCTGGCCACCGGCATGGAACGTCGGCTGCAGCGGCTGATGGAGCGCCGGGTGGCGCGCGCCGCCGACCTCGTCCTCGGCGCCTCCTCGGACCTGGTCGCCCGGGCCCGCGAACTGGGCGCCAGCGACGCCCGGCTGGGCCCGGTGGCCGCCCCGCCGATGCCCGAGGGCCGGCTCGACCGGGCCGAGGCGCGCGCCGCGCTGCTCGGCGACGGGCCCGACCGCCCGGTGGTGCTGGCGGTCGGCCGGCTCGTCCCGCAGAAGGCCTTCGGGCTGCTGCTGGACGCCACCCGGGAGCTGTCCGCGCTGGACCCGGAGCCGCTGGTGCTGCTCGCCGGGGACGGCCCGGAGGCGGGCGCGCTGCGCGAGCGGGTGGCCGCCGAGAAGCTGCCGGTGCGGCTGCTCGGCTACCGCACCGACGTGCCCGACCTGCTGGCCGCCGCCGACGTGGTGGTGGTCTCCAGCCGGTGGGAGGCCCGCTCGCTGGTGGTGCAGGAGGCGATGCGGGCCGGCGTGCCGGTGGTCGCCACCGCCGTCGGCGGCATCCCCGAACTGGTCGGCGACGCCGCCGTGCTGGTGGCCTCCGGCGACCCGGCCGCGATCGGCGGCGCGGTGCGCGGACTGCTGTCCGACCCGGCCCGCCGGGAGCGGCTGGCGGCGGCCGGCCGGCAGCAGGCCGAGACCTGGCCGGACGAGGCCGCCACCGTCGCCCAGGTGCTCAGCACCTACGACGAGCTGGTCCAGCGCGGCTGACCGGCCGTTCCGGCGCGCCCGGCGCGATCAGACGGTCGCCTGCTCGACCCGGTCGGCGGCCAGGCCGTCCGGCTGGGCGGACACGTAGGCAGCGCCGCAGGCGGTCAGCCGCAGGGCGGTGTCGATCAGCGGGACGTGGCTGAAGGCCTGCGGGAAGTTGCCGACCTGGCGCTTGAGCCGGGGATCCCACTCCTCGGCGAGCAGGCCCAGGTCGTTGCGCAGCGAGAGCAGCTTGTCGAACAGGTCGCGGGCCTCCTGCACCCGGCCGATCATGGCGAGGTCGTCGGCCAGCCAGAACGAGCAGGCCAGGAACGCGCCCTCGTGGCCGGACAGGCCGTCGACGTTGTTCCCGGACTCGTCGTGGGTCGGGTAGCGCAGGACGAAGCCGTCCTCGGTGGACAGTTCGCGCTGGATCGCCTCGATGGTGCCGATCACCCGCTTGTCGTCCGGCGGCAGGAAGCCGACCTGGGGGATGAGCAGCAGCGACGCGTCCAGCTCGCGGCCGCCGTAGTACTGGGTGAAGGTGTTGCGCTCCGGGTCGTAGCCCTTGTCGCAGACGTCCCGGTGGATGGTGTCGCGCAGGTCGCGCCAGCGCTCCAGGTGGCCGTCGGCGGGCGCGTCCTCCGGGGTCTGCTCCAGCAGCTTGATGGTGCGGTCGACGGCGACCCAGGCCATCACCTTGGAGTGGACGAAGTGCCGGCGCGGGCCGCGGACCTCCCAGATGCCCTCGTCCGGCTCCTGCCAGTGCTCCTCCAGGTACTCGATCAGGCGCAGCTGCAGGTGGTGGGCGTGGTCGTTGCGGACCAGGCCGGTCATGTGGGCCAGGTGCAGGGCCTCGACGACCTCGCCGTAGACGTCGAGCTGGAGCTGGCCGGCGGCGCCGTTGCCGATCCGGACGGGCTGGGAGCCCTCGTAGCCGGGCAGCCAGTCCAGCGAGGACTCGGTGAGTTCGCGCTCGCCCGCGATGCCGTACATGATCTGCAGGTTCTCCGGGTCGCCGGCGACGGCGCGAAGCAGCCACTCGCGCCAGGCCTTGGCCTCGTCGCGGTAGCCGGTGCGCAGCAGGGAGGAGAGCGTGATCGCGGCGTCGCGCAGCCAGGTGTAGCGGTAGTCCCAGTTGCGCTCGCCGCCGATGTCCTCGGGCAGCGAGGTGGTGGGGGCGGCGACGATGCCGCCGGTGGGGGCGTAGGTGAGGCCCTTGAGGGTGATCAGGGAGCGGACCACGGCCTCGCGGTAGGGCCCCTGGTAGGTGCACTGGTCGGCCCACTCGTGCCAGAAGTCGGCGGTGGCGTCCAGCATCTCCTCGGCGTCCGGGGCGGTGGGCGGGTCCAGGTGGGAGGCCTGCCAGGTGAGGGCGAAGGCGATCCGTTCGCCGGCGGCCACGGTGAAGTCGGCGTAGGTGGTGAGGTTGCGGCCGTAGGTGTCGGCCTGGCCGTCCAGCCAGACCGAGTCGGGCCCGGCGACGGCGACGGTGCGGTGGCCGCCGTCGGCCTGCTCGACGCGGTGCACCCAGGGAACGATGCGGCCGTACGAGAAGCGCATCCGCACCGCCGAGCGCATCCGGACGGTGCCGGTCACGCCCTCGACGATCCGGATCACCTGGGGGACGGCGTCCTTGCCGGCCAGCGGGCGCGGCGGCATGAAGTCGATCACCCGCACGGTGCCGCCCTGGCTGTCCCACTCCTGCTCCAGGATCAGCGAGTCGCCCCGGTAGCGGCGGCGGTCGGCGGGCACGGCGGGGGCGGCGGCGGTGGGCGGGGGCACGCGCAGTTCGTCGGTGTCGGTGAGGCGGGCCCGGCTCACGGCGGTGAGGGCCGTGGCGGCGGCGGGGGCGGGGACCTCGGCCAGGACGGCTTCGGCCGGGCCGATCCGCCAGAAGCCGTGTTCATCGGTGCCGAGCAGGCCGGCGAACACGGCCGGCGAGTCGAAGCGGGGGAGGCAGAGCCAGTCCACCGCCCCGTCCCTGCTGACCAGGGCAGCGGTCTGCATGTCCCCGATGAGTGCGTAGTCCTCGATACGGCCGGCCACGTGGATCTCCAGTTCGCAATGTGGTCAGGGCATCGGCGAGCGGAGGGAGCGAGCGGAGACTGCGGGGCCGGAGGTCCACCCCGGGACGTCCGGCCTGCCGGGGGGTGGTGGCAGGCCTTGCTGGAGTGTCCGCGCGGGGCTCGTCGAGCCCCAGGAGTGGGTGGGGAGGAACTGCAATACGGGGAGGTCCGGTCGCGCATCGGGGACCGGGAGCGTCCTGACCCTCCCACGCCCTCCGCGTGCTCGTGCTGTCGGCGATGCGTCCGAGCAGCTTACGACGGACGAAAGGGGCGAAGCACGCGGGCGCAGCCCGGTGTGGCGCCGCAATTCGGCGGAAATGCCGTGCATCGCGGGGGCGTGGCGAAGGATGGTCCGGAAGGATCACTTCCGGGTGGCCTGTCCGGAGGGGTCGGCATGGCCCGGCCGGACACCCCGTCCTGGCCCGGTCCGACCGGTGGTGCGACCGGTGTGACGCATGCGGCCGATGATGCGCCGGTGGTGCGCCCGGCGTGCGCCCCCAGTACGTCGCGCGCGGCCCGAACGGCGTCCCGGTCAGGTCACTGTTACCCTGGTATCCCGTGGACCGGCGGGATCAAACGCCCCGGACCAGCCGAACCGACGACCCTTCGAGCGCCGAGCACCGAGCCGGCCTCCCGTCGCCCGGCGAGCCGAGAGCTTCCCGCCCACGTCACCTTCGACACGCGACCCACGGGAGCCCCCTCTTGGCACAGCCCCATTCCGGCAAGGCAGCGAACAGCCGCGCCGTGACGACCAAGCACCTCTTCGTCACCGGGGGTGTCGCCTCGTCCCTCGGCAAGGGGCTCACCGCCTCCAGCCTCGGCGCCCTGCTCAAGGCCCGCGGCCTGCGCGTGACGATGCAGAAGCTCGACCCGTACCTCAATGTGGACCCGGGCACCATGAACCCGTTCCAGCACGGTGAGGTGTTCGTCACCGACGACGGCGCCGAGACCGACCTGGACATCGGCCACTACGAGCGGTTCCTCGACACCAACCTGCACGGCTCGGCGAACGTCACCACCGGCCAGGTGTACTCGACCGTCATCGCCAAGGAGCGCCGCGGCGAGTACCTGGGGGACACCGTCCAGGTCATCCCCCACATCACCAACGAGATCAAGTCCCGGATCCGCCGGATGGCGACCGAGGACGTCGACGTGGTGATCACCGAGGTCGGCGGGACCGTCGGCGACATCGAGTCGCTGCCGTTCCTGGAGGCCGTCCGCCAGGTCCGCCACGAGGTCGGCCGGGACAACGTGTTCTTCGTGCACGTCTCCCTGCTGCCGTACATCGGCCCCTCCGGCGAGCTGAAGACCAAGCCCACCCAGCACTCCGTCGCCGCGCTGCGCAACATCGGCATCCAGCCGGACGCGATCGTGCTGCGCGCCGACCGCGAGGTCCCGCAGGCGATCAAGCGCAAGATCTCGCTGATGTGCGACGTGGACGAGGAGGCCGTGGTCGCGGCCATCGACGCCAAGTCGATCTACGACATCCCGAAGGTGCTGCACGGCGAGGGCCTGGACGCCTACGTGGTGCGCCGCCTGGACCTGCCGTTCCGCGACGTGGACTGGACCACCTGGGACGACCTGCTGCGCCGCGTCCACGAGCCGCAGCACATCGTCAAGGTCGCCCTCGTCGGCAAGTACATCGACCTCCCGGACGCCTACCTGTCGGTGACCGAGGCGCTGCGCGCCGGCGGCTTCGCCAACAACGCCCGGGTCGAGATCAAGTGGGTCACCTCGGACGACTGCGAGACGCCCGAGGGCGCCCGGGAGCAGCTCGGCGACGTGGACGCGATCTGCATCCCCGGCGGCTTCGGCGACCGCGGCGTCAACGGCAAGGTCGGCGCCATCACCTACGCCCGGGAGAACAAGGTGCCGCTGCTGGGCCTGTGCCTGGGCCTGCAGTGCGTGGTCATCGAGGCCGCCCGCAACCTGGCCGGCCTGCCCGAGGCCAACTCCACCGAGTTCGACGCCGCCGCGAAGCACCCGGTCGTCTCCACCATGGCCGAGCAGCTGGCCATCGTCGACGGAAAGGGCGACCTGGGCGGCACCATGCGCCTGGGCCTCTACCCGGCCAAGCTCGCCGAGGGCTCGATCGTCCGCGAGGTCTACGACGGCGAGCAGTACGTCGAGGAGCGCCACCGCCACCGCTACGAGGTCAACAACGCCTACCGCGCGGACCTGGAGAAGACCGGCCTGCAGTTCTCCGGCCTCTCGCCCAAGGGCGACCTCGTCGAGTACGTCGAGTACCCGCGCGAGGTGCACCCCTACCTGGTGGCCACCCAGGCCCACCCGGAGCTGAAGTCCCGCCCCACCCGCCCGCACCCGCTGTTCGCTGGCCTGGTCAAGGCCGCCATCGCCATCAAGACCGCGGCCGCCGAGTAGTTTTCCTCTCTTTGGCCTCGGTCGTTCACCGGACGGCGGTCCCGCGATTCCCGCGGGGCCGCCGTCCGGCGTTAGATTGTGTCGTACTGACGAAAAGGGGAGAGCGATGGACGAGCAGAGCCACCTGGTGATCGCCGACACGGCCGAGGAATGGGAGGTCCGGGCCGGCCGCACACCGTTCCAGGGCAAGGTCACCGGCGTGCGCAGCGAGGAAGTCCGGATGCCCGACGGCAGCTGGGCCCGCCGCGACTACCAGACCCACCCCGGCTCGGTCTCGGTGCTCGCCCTGGACGACCGGCAGCGGGTGCTGGTCCTGCGCCAGTACCGCCACCCGGTGCGCCAGCGGCTCTGGGAACTGCCGGCCGGCCTGCTCGACGTCCCCGGCGAGAACCCGTGGCACGCCGCGCAGCGCGAGCTGTACGAGGAAGCGCACTGCAAGGCCGACACCTGGCGGGTCCTCGTCGACTTCTACACCTCCCCGGGCGGCACCGACGAGGCGCTGAGGATGTTCCTGGCGACCGACCTTTCGGACGCCGAAGGCGACCGCTACGCCGCCGAGGGCGAGGAACAGGAGATCGAGGTCGCCTGGGTGCCGGTGCCCGAACTGATCCGGCACATCCAGGCCGGGCGGCTGCACAACCCGACCCTGGTCACCGGCGCCCTCGCCGTCCACGCCGCGCTCACCGGCCCCCACGGCCTCGACGCGCTGCGCCCGGCGGACTCGCCCTGGCCGGCCCGGCCCTTCGAGGCCTGAGCGGCCGTCCCGGTCGGTTCGCCCGGGTGATTCGCCGCTTCGAGGGGCCCGTGGCCGTCCCCGGTTGATTCGCTCGGGTGATTCGCCGGTTCGTACGACCGGATGTCACCTCGGCTGAGCCGGACGGTCGAACTACGCTTCGCAGACAGGGCGCCCCTCCCGGGCCGCCCCCGCTGAGCACCGGACGGGTCGAGTCCGGATGCCGAGCGTCGGATGCCGAACGCGGGATGACATCGGGAGTGGCACGGGTGGCGAGGAAGACGGCGACGATGGATCCCGGCCCCGACGCGCCCGCCGGGGCCGCCCCGGGCCTCGAACGGCTCCCGGCCGGGCCCTCGCTCTTCGTCGGACGGCGCGCCGAACTCGCCGCGCTCCGGGCGGCCGCCGCCCGCCCGGCGAACGGCCGCTGCCCGGTCCTGGTGCTGGCCGGGCGCCCCGGCTCCGGGCGGACCGCGCTGGCCGCGCGCTTCGCCCGCACCGTCGCCGGCGACTACCCGGACGGCGTGCTGTTCGCCCGGCTCTCCGCCCCGGACGGCAGCCGGGTGCCGCCCGCGCGGGCCGCCCGGCTGCTGCTGGAGCAGATCGACCCGGAATCGGCCGTGCCCCTGCCCGGGATGGTCGAGGACGGGCGGGACGAGCCGGGCTGCGTCGCGCTGCGCGAGGCGCTGACCGGGCTGCGGGCCCTGCTCGTCCTCGACGACGTGCGGGACGCCGGGCAGGTGTGGCCACTGCTCGCCGACGAACCCGGCTGCCTGGTGCTCGCCACCACCGCCGGGCCGCTCACCGGGATCGAGGACATCGACCCGGTGATCCTCGGCGGACTCGACCGGACGGCCTCCGGCGAACTCCTCGCCGACCTGGTCGGCGGCACCCGGATCTCCTGCGACCCGGTCGGCGCGGCCGACCTGGCCGAGGCCTGCGCCGCCCGTCCGGCCACGCTGCGGCTGATGGCGGGGTGGCTGCGGGCCAACCCGAAGACCGCGGTGACCGACGCGGCGCGCGAGCTGAACGGGGTGGTGGGGGAGGAGACGGCGTCCGAGGAGGCCTCGAAGAAGGGGCAGGAGAAGGGGACGGGCAAGGGGCGGGAGCGGAGGCCGGAGGCGGGGCGGCAGGCGGGACAGCAGGCGGGAGAGGGTGGGGGGAAGGCGCCTGAGTCGTCGGCCAAGCCGGTGCAGCCGGTCAAGGGTGCGCCCAGGACCGCGTCGAAGGACGCCTTCCGGAAGGAAGGGGAGGAGGCGGCGGCTCCCGGCGTCCAGTCGGCGGGCGATCCGGCGGCCTGGGTGAAGCCCGGCCCGGCGCCCGCCGAGCCGGTGCCCGTCCCCGACAACGACCCGCTGCTCGGCGCGTTCACCCTGCTGTACCGCGGACTACCGGCCGCCCAGGCGCGGATGCTGCGCACCCTCACCCTGGCCCCGGCGCAGACCGCCGACCCGCGGACCGCGTCCGCCCTGGTCGGCTGCCCGGTGCCGGACGCGGCCGCGACGCTGGCCGCGCTCGCCGAGCGGCAGCTGCTGGGCGAGGAGGCGCCGGCCGCCGACGGCACGCCGCGCTACCGGGTGCCCGGGCGGCTCTACCCCCGGCTGGTCCGGCTGCGCGAGCAGGAGGACCGGCCGGCCGAGACCGAGCTCGCCCGCGCCCGGCTGCTGGAGCGGCTGGTCCGGCTCACCGAGTCCGCCCGCGCGCTGCTCGACCCGGCGGGTGCCGGCTCCGATTCCGGGCCTGGCTTCGGGCCCGGTTCCGGCGCCGGCTTGGCGGCCGGCCCCGAGGCGCTGCCGGGCGCGCTGCGGCTGCGATCGGCGGCGCACGCCCGGCAGTGGCTGCTGGGCGAGCGGGAGCTGCTGCTCGGCGCGGTGGCCGACGCGATCGGCCAGGGTGACCTCGACGGTTCGGCCGGGCGGCTGGTCACCGCGCTGCTGCGGGCCCTGCCGCTGACCGGCGCCGCCGCCCCCACCGACCTCTACCGGCTGCACGAACTGGTGCTGACCGTCGCCGAGCGCAACGGCAGGCCCCGGCGGGCCTCCGCCGCCCTGCTCAACCTGGGCGACCTGCAGGCCTCGGCCGACCGCTGGGAGCAGGCCGCCGCGCACTACCGGGCCGCCCTGGAGCACGCCCGGACGGCGGACGACGAACCCCTCTGCGCGCGCGCCCTGGAGGGTGCGGCCGGCTGCCACCGGGCGCTCGGCGACGCGGTGCGCGCCGCCGACTGGTACGGCCGGGCGCTCGGCCTGCGGCAGTCGCTCGGGGACCACGCGGCCGAGGCCCGGCTGCTCGCCAGGTTGGCCGAGGCGCACGCCGCGCAGCGCCGCTTCGACGAGGCCGACCGCGAGTACCGGGCGGCTCTCGCGGTGCTGCGCAGGGTCGGCGACGAGCGCGGCCGGGAGGCCGTCGGGGCGGCCCTCGCGGACCTGCGGGAACGCGTCGACGCCGGGTGGTGAGGGGCGGTTCGGAGGTATTGTCGAAGATGCCTGGTTGTGACGTCTTTGGCGGGTAAGTCGCAGGGGAAGCCTACGAACCTGCCAATGTGTGCGGGGAAATTAGTCACTTTGGAAGGCTGACACGCCGACTGGGCTTCATTACACTCGGACTCAGTCGCGCAGCGATCCCCGCCCCGGGCTGCCCCCGGAGGCTTCCCCACGTGCGCGTCGCCCACCGGTCTTCTCCGGTCGGGACCCCCATGGCAAGAGGACGTGTTTAGCCGTGAAGGTCGGCATCCCCCGCGAGGTCAAGAACCACGAGTACCGCGTGGCCATCACGCCCGCCGGCGTGCATGAGCTGGTCCGCAACGGACACGAGGTCTACATCGAGGACAACGCCGGTCTCGGCTCCTCGATCCCCAACGAGGAGTACGTGGCCGCCGGCGCCACCATCCTCCCCACCGCCGACGAGGTGTGGGCCACCGCCGACCTGCTGCTGAAGGTCAAGGAGCCCATCGCCTCCGAGTACCACCGGCTGCGCAAGGGGCAGACCGTCTTCACGTACCTGCACCTGGCGGCCGACCGGGCCGGTACCGACGCGCTGATCGCCTCGGGCACCACCGCCATCGCGTACGAGACCGTGCAGCTGGGCAACGGCGCGCTGCCGCTGCTCGCCCCGATGTCCGAGGTCGCGGGCCGCCTGGCCCCGCAGGTCGGCTCGTACCACCTGATGCGTCCGGCCGGCGGCCGCGGCGTGCTGCCCGGCGGCGTGCCCGGCACCCACCCGGCCAAGGCCGTCGTCATCGGCGGTGGCGTCTCCGGCTGGCACGCGGCCACCATCGCCATCGGCATGGGCTACGACGTGACCCTGCTGGACCGCGACATCAACAAGCTGCGCGAGGCCGACCGCATCTTCGGCACGAAGATCAAGGCCATCATGTCCAACTCCTTCGAGCTGGAGAAGGCCGTCCTGGAGGCCGACCTGGTCGTCGGTGCCGTGCTGATCCCCGGCGCCAAGGCTCCGAAGCTGGTCACCAACGAGCTGGTCTCCCGCATGAAGCCGGGCTCCGTGCTCGTCGACATCGCCATCGACCAGGGTGGCTGCTTCGAGGACTCGCACGCGACCACGCACGACGACCCGACCTTCCAGGTCCACAACTCGGTCTTCTACTGCGTGGCCAACATGCCGGGCGCCGTCCCGAACACCTCCACCTACGCGCTGACCAACGCCACGCTGCCGTACGTCATCGAGCTGGCGAACCGCGGTTGGAAGGAGGCGCTGCGCCGCGACCAGGCGCTCGCCAAGGGCCTGAACGTGCACGAGGGCCAGATCACCTTCCCGGCCGTGGCCGAGGCCTTCGGCCTGGAGTCGGTCTCGCTGGAGAGCGTCCTCGCCTGAAGCCCCTGACCGCTCGGCGGTCGTTCGCCCCCGACCCGATGCCCTCGGGTCGGGGGCTTCGCCATGCCCGTGAACGGCGGGTGGACCGGGCGGGTCGCTCTGTCGTCAATTCCCGTCGGTCGTGTCACCCGCCCGCGGAAACGTCGGGGTCAGTGACCCACTCATCCCTTGACAGCAGCCCGCCCGATAGTCGACACATCGGGCCCACTACCGTGGATTGTGTTGCTGCGAACGCCTTGAACGGCCTAGAGTCGCAAACCGTCGGCATGCCGCCACGCTGACGAATCGACATAGAGTCCTGGATGCCCAAGGAGGTAAGACGACTTGTGAATGAGTCGACAATTGCTCCCGGGGGTGGTCAGCCAGGACTGGCGCAGTACACCGCCGGCCAGCCGAGTGAGGAGCCCGCGGCCCGGCAGCCCTCCGTGGGCTCGGCCGAGGTCGGCTCGGTCGCACTCCGTACTTTCGAAGCACGCCAGACCACAGCACAGGTGACCACGGTGACCGATAACGACGCCGACTTGGCGGCCTACGGCCTGGCCTACGGCGAGTTCGCCTACGGCGCCTACGACGACCCGGACGCCGAGTACGAGCCGGACCCGGAGTACGCAGCCACCCTGGCCCCCGACGCCGCCCGCCAGCGCCGCGAGCGAGTCGGTCCCACCGGCCGCCCGCTGCCCTACTTCCCGATCCCCGCGCCCGTCGCCGAGCACGGCCCGGCCCAGATCATCGCCATGTGCAACCAGAAGGGCGGCGTCGGCAAGACCACGTCGACCATCAACCTGGGCGCGGCGCTGGCCGAGTACGGCCGCCGGGTGCTGCTCGTCGACTTCGACCCGCAGGGCGCGCTCTCGGTCGGCCTCGGCGTCAACCCGATGGAGCTCGACGTCACCGTCTACAACCTGCTCATGGAGCGGGGCCTGACGGCCGATGAGGTGCTGCTCAAGACGGCCGTGCCGGGCATGGACCTGCTGCCGTCCAACATCGACCTCTCCGCCGCCGAGGTGCAGCTGGTCAGCGAGGTGGCCCGGGAGTCCGCGCTGGCGCGCGCCCTGAAGCCGCTGCTGCCCGACTACGACTACGTCATCATCGACTGCCAGCCCTCGCTGGGCCTGCTGACGGTCAATGCGCTGACGGCCGCCCACAGCGTCATCGTTCCGCTGGAGTGCGAGTTCTTCGCACTGCGCGGTGTCGCGCTGCTGACCGAGACCATCGAGAAGGTGTGCGAGCGGCTCAACCCCGAACTGCGCCTGGACGGCATCCTCGCGACCATGTACGACTCGCGCACCGTGCACAGCCGTGAGGTGCTGGCGCGGGTCGTCGAGGCGTTCGGCGAGCACGTCTTCCACACCGTCATCGGGCGGACCGTGCGCTTCCCGGAGACCACCGTCGCCGGCGAACCCATCACCACGTACGCCACCAACTCGGTCGGTGCCGCCGCCTACCGCCAGCTCGCCAGGGAGGTGCTCGACCGGTGCCGCCCCGCCGAGTGAGTCTCCCGGGTGCCGACGAGCTGTTCCGGACCACCGGCGGGATGGCGCTGTCGCCCTCCCTCGCGCCGCGTCCGGCCGTGGCCGAGGCATCCAGACCGGAGACCGCGCGGACCGTCAACGGCTCGGACGGTGCCGACGGGGCCGAGTCCGCCCAAGGGGCTCAGGGTGTTCAGGGTTCTCAGGGCAGCCAGGGCGGCCAGGGCGGCCACGGGGCCCGGGACGACCGGCAGGCGGTGCCGGAGCAGTCCGCCGCCGTCGTACCGGGGCCCGCGCAGCCGGGTGGCCGAGGCGCCGTCGTCGCGCCGGCGGCTCGAACGTACGCCGGTGCCGCCGAGGAACAGCCCGGTGCCGCCGGGCGCGCCCGGCCGCGCGGCCGGGCACCGCGCCGGCCCAGCGGGCGCGAGCGGCACGACGAGAAGATCACCGTGTACGTGTCCGCCGAGGAGCTCATGGATCTGGAGCACACCCGGCTGGTGCTGCGCGGCGAGCACGGACTGGCCGTGGACCGCGGGCGGATCGTCCGGGAGGCCATCGCGGTCGTCCTGGCGGACCTGGAGCAGCGCGGGGAGGCCTCCATCCTGGTCCGGCGCCTGCGCGGGCGGTAGAGCGGCGCCGTAGGGCGGGCCCCGCAGGGCCGCCGAGGGGGGCGCCGACGGCCTTGGGCCAGGCGCCGGGTGTCACGCCGGGCGTCATGAGGCGCGTTCATGGGTGCGTTCCGGGTGCGGGCGCGGGCTTGCGGTCGAGTGCGGCAGGTCATGAGCGGGGCTCATGGGCAGCTTGGTCTCGGGCTGGGGCGCGTTGATCGGGTACCGGGAGACATGAGGCGCGCTCATGGGGGTGTGATGCCCCGGGTTGCAGGCTGCTGAGGGTCATGAGGTGCGCTCATGAGGCGGGGCACCTCGGGCAAGGGGTCGTGACGGCCGCTGGAGGGCCGTTCCTGGGGTCGCGTGGCCCGTACCGAGGCCCGGGGATGTCGGGGGCGGCTGCGTGAGGTCTCCGGGCCGTTGAGGGGCGTCGGGGGTGTCGGTCCGTGTGTTCGGCGGGCGGCGTGTCGGTGGCGCCCGGGCGGGACGGGGGCCGGGCCCGGGTGAAGATGGACCGTCATGCCGAGCACCGCCGAACCAGCTGCCACCGCCGAGAGTGCGACCGAGAACGTGTCGCGGGGCGGCTTCCGGGTGCGGCTGGACAACTTCGAAGGCCCTTTCGACCTGCTGCTCAGCCTGATCGCCAAGCACCGGATGGACGTCACCGAGGTGGCGCTGGCCACCGTCACGGACGAGTTCATGGCGCACATCCGGGCGATGGGCCCGGACTGGGACCTGGACGCGGCCACCGACTTCCTGGTGGTCGCCGCCACCCTGCTCGACCTCAAGGCCGCCCGGCTGCTGCCCGCCGCGGAGGTCGAGGACCACGAGGACCTGGCCCTGCTGGAAGCCCGTGACCTGCTGTTCGCACGGCTGCTGCAGTACCGGGCGTACAAGCGGGCGGCGGCGCTGTTCGGCGAGCGCTGGGCCGGAGAGCTGCTGCGGCAGCCGCGGACGGTCGGACTGGAGCCCCGGCACGCGGAGCTGCTGCCGGAGGTGGTCATCACCATCGGTCCGCAGCGGCTGGCCGAGCTGGCGGCCAAGGCGATGGAGCCCAAACCGAAGCCGGTCGTGTACGTGGACCACATCCACACCCCGCCGGTCAGTGTGCGCGAGCAGGCCGGGTTGGTGGTCGGGCTGCTCACCGAGCTGGGCGAGGCGTCGTTCCGGCGGCTGGTGGAGGACGCGCCGGACACCCTGGTCGTGGTCGCCCGCTTCCTGGCGCTGCTGGAGCTCTACCGGGAGCGGGTGCTCGCCTTCGAGCAGCCGGAGGCGCTCGGCGAGCTGCGGGTGCGCTGGGTGGGCGAGGAGGGCCGAGACACGGTCGAGGTGACGGACGAGTTCGACCGTCCGGCGGGAGAGCCCGCGGGCGAAGCGGAGGAGGACGAGCGGCGATGAGCGGCGGGAACGAGGCCGGGCGGCCGGTGCGGCGCCCGCTGGGGCTGCCCGGGCAGCCGCGGGCCGAGGAGTGGCTGGAGCCGGCCTTCGCGCTGCTGCCGGACCCGGTGGAGGCGGTGGAGACGGGGGACACGGCGGAGCGGGGAGAGACGCGGGAGCCGGAGGCCCGGGTGGTGCACCAGAAGTCGGCTCCGTCGACTTCCGGCGCCGAGGAGCCGGCCGGCCCCGGGCTGCGCGCCGAGCTGGAGGCGGTCCTGATGGTCGTCGACGAGCCGGTGCCGGAGGAGCGGTTGGCCGGCGTGCTGGAGCGGCCCCGCGCCGAGGTGGCCGCGGCGCTGCGCGAGCTGTCCGCCGAGTACACCGCCCAGGGCCGGGGCTTCGACCTGCGGCTGGTGGCCGGCGGCTGGCGTTTCTACAGCCGCGAGACCTGCTCCGGGGCCGTCGACCGCTTCCTGCTGGACGGCCGGCAGGCCCGCCTCACCCAGGCCGCGCTGGAGACCCTGGCGGTGGTCGCCTACCGGCAGCCGGTGTCCAGATCACGGGTTTCCGCCGTCCGCGGTGTGAACTGTGACGGCGTGATGCGTACCCTGGTACAGCGAGGACTGGTGGAAGAGACCGGATCCGAGCCCGAAACAGGTGCGATCCTGTATCGGACGACGAACTTCTTCCTGGAACGGATGGGGCTCCGCGGCCTGGATGAGCTGCCGGAGCTCGCTCCCTTCCTGCCCGAGGTCGACGACGTGGAAGCGGAGTCCCTGGAGGGCACGATGATCGCGGAGGCGGTCGCCGCCGCTGCCGCGCAGGCCGCGGACGGCAGTGGCGAGGCCGGTCGGGCCGGGCCCGATCGGTAGGGGGCGGTGAGGTCGGCCGAAACGACCGCACATCCCAGACGGAACGACGTACGGACACTTTGATGCGTAGCAGTGGCAACGGCAGGAACAGCAGCGGCGGCGGGAGCAGTCGCGGCGGACAGGGCGGGGGCCGGAGCGGCGGCTCCTACGGCGGCGGCAGCGGCGGTAGCGGTGGCGGCGCCGGTCGCGGCGGCTCGGGCGCGCGCGGGGGTTCGTACGGCGGCGGCTCCTACGGGGGCGGCGGCGGTGGCGGTCGCGGCGGTTCGGGTTCGGGTTCGAGCTCCGGCCCGGGCTCGCGTGGCGGCTTCGGTTCGGGTTCGCGGGGTGGCTCCGGTTCGGGTTCGAGCGGGGGTTCGCGTGGCGGCTTCGGTTCGGGTTCGAGCGCGGGTTCGCGCGGCGGCTCCGGTTCGTTCGGGCGCGACAGCCGCCGTGACGACCGGCGTGACGACCGTCGTGACGACCGTCGTGACGACCGTCGTGATGACCGCCGCTTCCCGGACCGCCCGCTGCGGCCCGAGGAGCGCAGGTACGACCGCCCCGAGTTCGGCGGCGGCCCCAACGCCACCCCCGCCCGCGGCGGCTACTCCGGCCGGCGCCCCAGCCCGGCCCCGCGTCCGCGCCGCGAGGGCCAGGGCGCCCCGGGCGACCCGCGCCGCCAGCCGCAGCGTTCGCGCGAGCTGCAGGCCAAGATCGAGGACGCCGTCCTCGCCCGGCACGACAAGCCGGCCGTCAAGCTGCCCAAGACCTTCGGCGAGCCCGAGGGCGAGCGGCTGCAGAAGGTGCTGGCGCGCGCCGGCATCGGCAGCCGCCGCGCCTGCGAGGAGCTGATCGAGCAGGGCCGGGTCGAGGTCAACGGCAAGCGCGTCACCGAGCAGGGCAAGCGGGTGGACCCGGAGAAGGACGAGATCAAGGTGGACGGCCTGACCGTCGCCACCCAGTCGTTCCTGTTCTTCGCGCTGAACAAGCCGGCCGGCGTGGTCTCCACCATGGAGGACCCGGACGGGCGCCAGTGCCTCGGCGACTACGTGACCAACCGGGAGACCCGGCTGTTCCACGTCGGCCGCCTGGACACCGAGACCGAGGGCATCATCCTGCTCACCAACCACGGTGAGCTGGCCCACCGCCTCACCCACCCGCGCTACGGCGTGACCAAGACCTACCTGGCCGCCATCCAGGGCCCGATCCCGCGCGACCTGGGCAAGCGGCTGGCCCAGGGCGTGGAGCTGGAGGACGGCTTCGCCCGTGCCGACAGCTTCAAGGTGATCTCCAACGTCGGCAAGAACTACCTGGTCGAGGTGACCCTGCACGAGGGTCGCAAGCACATCGTCCGCCGGATGCTGGCCGAGGCCGGCTTCCCGGTCGAGAAGCTGGTCCGCACCCACTTCGGCCCGATCGCCCTGGGCGACCAGAAGTCGGGCTGGCTGCGCCGCCTGACCAACCCCGAGGTCGGCCAGCTGATGCGCGAGGTCGGCCTGTAGGCCGTCCGCTCTCCCGCCTCCTGAGGGGCCCCCGGTCGCCGTGGTGCGGCCGGGGGCCCCTCGTCATGGCGGTGTGGGTCGCGTGGTGAGGGTTGTGCGGTTCGTCTGGTGCGGGTTGTGCGGGTTGTGCGGGTCGTGTGAGCCGGGACGCAGGCGCTGGTCACGGCCTTGTCATCGTCATGATCCGTGGCTGAGGATGGCCACCGGGCCACCACCCCGTCGCGTGGCGGGACTGCGCCAGCACGGGCGCGCCGGTGGGGGCGGATCAGGGCGAACAGGGGGAGAGGGCTTCGTGTCCGATGCACCACTGGGGCGGGCCGGCGGACAGGCCCTCGGCGCACTCGGGATGGCCGAGCCGGACGGGCGGGTCTACGCGGCCCTGGTGGCCAGCCCGCAGTCCACCGCGGAGGAACTGGCCGAGAGCTGCGGACTGACGCTCCAGCAGAGCGTGCGCGCGCTGGACCGGTTGTCGCAGCAGGGCATGGCCACCCGGGCGCCGGTGGACCGGCACCGCTTCCTGCCGGTCGCCCCGGACGTCGCGATCGGCACCCTGATCGGGCACCGGGAGTCCGAACTGCGGCACGCCCGGGCCGAGATGCACCGGCTGATGGACGCCTTCCGGGAGGCCTCGCGCTACACCGACCCGGCGCACTCGGTGGAGGTGCTGACCGGCGGCGAGGCGATCGCCCAACGGCTGGAGCACATCACCGAGACCAGCCAGTACCAGGTGCGCGGCTTCGACCGCCCGCCGTACATCCAGGACCCGGTGGCCCCGATGCCGCAGCAGCGGCACCGGATGCGCGAGGGCGTGAAGTTCCGGACGGTCTACGACCGGGAGGCGGTGGCCTGGCCGGGGCGGCTGGAGCGGAACATCCTGGTCGGCGTCGCGGACGGCGAGGAGGCGCGGGTCCGGCCCACGCTGCCGATGAAGATGATCATCTCTGACGACCGGATGGCGATCATCCCGATCAGCGTCGGCGACAGCGTGCTGGACGCCGCGTACGTGATCCACCCCTCGGCGCTGCTCCAAGCCCTCGACACGCTCTTCGAGGCGGAATGGGAGCGCGCCGTCCAACTACAGGCCGCGATCGGCACCGGGGACGCGTCGCTGGAGCCGGAAGCCGACCACCGCAAGCTGCTGGGCCTGCTGGCGGCCGGGCTCACCGACGAGTCGATCGCCCGCTCGCTCGGCTGGAGCGCCCGGACCACCCAGCGGCGGCTGCAGAGCCTGATGCGCTCGCTGGGCGCCACCACCCGCTTCCAGGCCGGTATGGCGGCCCGGGAGCGGGGGTGGCTATAGGCGGGACGGCTGTCGGCGGGGAAGGTCGTCGGCGGGAAGGGCTGTAGGCGGGTAGGCCGGGAAACCCGGGAGGTCAGCTCCAGGGCGTGAGGGACGCCCAGCGGCCGTCCGGGCCGCGCTCGACCTTCTCCAGGCCGACCACGGCGGAGCGGTTCAGCCGCCCGTAGATGTGCGGGAACAGCACGTCGGGGGTGGCGCCGGGCGGCGGAGCGCCGTGCGGGGCCTCCCACTTGACCATCGGCTCCACCAGCGCCTCCTCGATCAGCAGGACCATCAGGGGGTCGGGGATGTCGGCGTAGAAGGCGTTGGCCACCGCGAGCGCCGTCTGCTCGTCCGCCGAGCAGTGGATGAACCCGTCGGTGAGCAGCGAGGCGGTGGCGTACGGGCGGCCGGGGTCGGCCAGCCAGTCGTCCAGGGGTGCGAGGTGGAGGATCATGTTTCCTTTTCTACCCGTTGTCTCCGGTTTGGTCCCGAGCGGTCGTCACCGGCAGGGGGAGCGGCGTTCGGAACCTTCAGAGGCCGGCCACCTTGGCGGAGGCGGAGACCTCGTACACCAGGGTGAGGGTGCGGCGGGCGCCCGGGCCGAGCGGGACGTCCCAGCGGACGATGCCCTCGGCGTCGAAGGAGTCCGGAGCGGGGGAGCACTCCTCCTTGCGCAGCCGCACCTCGACCGCCGAGACCTCGGAGACCGGCACCCGCTCGCGGACCGTGACCGTCCGCTCGTCGTGCTCCTCCGGGCCGGAGAAGCGCGACAGGTGCAGCCGCACCGTCCGCGTGGTGGTCTGGCGGCCGGTGAGGCCGGCGGTGGCCTGGCGCTCCTCGGTCTCGCGGACCACCCGGTAGCCGTCCGAGCTGCCGAAGGACAGTTCGGCGTCCGCGCCGACGGCGGTGAAGCGCAGCTCGCCGCGGCCGGTGAAGCCGCTGCCGCGGACCAGCTCGACGGGGCCGGCCAGCAGCGGGTGCCCGGCCGCGTTGCGGAACCGGACCACCTGGGAGACCAGCGGGGACAGCTCCGGGGCGCAGGCGTACTCGCTGCCCGCCGGGGCGGTGAAGGCGCCGAGCGGCACCCGGTGCGCCCGGCCGTCGGACGGCACGGTCGCGGGGGCGGGCGCGGGCAGCACCCGGACCTCGCCGCCGTCGTCCACGCCCGGGACCTCGGCGGACGGGCCGACGCTGCTGATCGCCTCCTCGCGCAGCTGCACCTCGACCGTGCGGCGCTCCTCGTCGGTGCGCTCGCGCAGCGTCAGGACGTCCTCGGTGACGGCCGGCGGGTCGGTCGCGAGGGCGGAGCGGGCGGTGGAGAAGGTGAGCCGGACGTTCGCCCAGTCCTCGCCGGTGCGCTGCCAGATCACCGCTTCCGACTCCAGGCGCAGGCTGCCGCCGTCCAGGGTCGCCCGGTAGGACGGGCGCCAGAGCGCGCAGGGCACCAGGTGGGAGACGGTCAGTTCGGCCGGTCCGGACTGAGCCGCCTCGACGGTGAGCTCCAGATGGGCGGTCAGCTCGGCCGGATCCTCCTCGGCCTCGTCCAGGGCGACCAGGACCTGCGAGCGCTCCTGCTCCAAGCGGCGCAGCCGGGAGTGGGTGGCGCGCAGCTCCTCGCCGTAGCGTTCGTGCTCCGCGTCCACCCGGGCCAGCTCGCGGGCCCAGCGGGTCCGTTCGAGCTCGCCGACGCCGGCGCCCTCGCCGATCTCCCGCAGCAGGTCGGCGGAGAGCTGGGCGAGCAGGGCCAGCCGGGCCTCCAGCCGGGCGCGGGTCTGGTCGGCCAGGCGGCTCTCGCCGTCCAGCCGGTGCAGCCGGTGGCGCAGCTCGGAGTCGTCCGGGCCGGGTGGGAGCGGGGCGCGCGGGGCCCAGGTGCGGACCAGCCGGGCATCCAGCACGCGGACGCCGGCGGTGGCGGACTCGGCGCGCAGGGTCCGGTCGACCGCGAGGGCGGTGAGCGGGCCGAAGTGAAGCCGCCGGACGCCCGCGGGGAGTTCGACCGTCGTCGTGCGCTCGACCTGGCCGCGGTCCTCCAGGCAGGTGACGGCGGTGACGGGGAGGGGATGGGGTTCGCCGGCGTCCCGGGTGTTCCTGGTTCCTGCGGGTTCCCAGGTCGTGTCTCCGGTCATGGTCAGTTCCTCCGGTTTCCGCCGACGATGGCCTTTCCGGCCGGGATCTTGATGAGGTAGCCGCCGTCCAGCTCGGTGCGGCCGCCCGGCGGCAGGTCGACCCGCCAGAGCCGGGTGCTGGGCGGGCACTCCGGCGTGGAGACGGTCGGGGCGTGCCAGTCGGCCCGCTCCTCGATCCGGATCTCGGCGTCGGAGGTGACCGGCACGCGCTCTCGGACCTCCACCGTGACGGCGCGGCCGAGCCGGTTGGCCAACTGGACGTGCACCCGGTGGTCGAGCACGGTGCTGTTGCCCTTCAGCATGCCCGTGGCGGACTCGCGCAGCTCGGTGCGGCGCGCCACCTCGATGCTCTCGGCGACGCCGATGCCCAGGCGCCGGGTGCCGCCCGGCGCCAGGGTGGGCAGGGCGGCGGTCAGCAGGAACTCGTCGTCCACGGTGACCTCGACCGGCCCGGCCAGGACGGCGCGGTCGGTGCGGTTGGCGAGCACCAGGGTCGCGTACACCTTCTCCTCGACGGCGGGGACGGTGACGTACTCGGGGACGGCGGAGAGCGGGATCTCGTCCACGGTGACGGCGTGCCAGGTGCCGTCGGACGGGATGTCGGCGGGGGCGGCGGCGTCGAAGCGGTGATCGAAGGAGCCGGCCGACTCGCGCGGCGGGACGGCGTGGCGGGGAAGGGGGAGGCGGCGGATCCGCTCGCCCGGATTGCCGCCCGGCAGCGTCCAGTCCAGTTCCTCGCGTTCGAGGCGCTCGGCGCGCGGGTGCAGGGTCCCCCGTCGGGTGGCGGGCTCGTCGGGGCCGGCCAGGACGAGGTCCGGGTAGTCGAGCAGGGTGGCGTCCGGGGCGAAGCCGGCGGCCGGGGGCGGGACGGGAAGCCCCGCGCGGCTGTCGTGGCGTCGGTAGCGAAGGGCTCGTCGGGCCTCCTCGGGCGGCAGGCCGCCCGGGGCCGGCGGGAACGAGGCGGCGGGGGCGGAGGCCGCGACGGGGGCGGGCGGCGGCGGGCCGCCGTAACCGGCGAAGCCGCCCGGGGCGGGCGGGGGCGCGGGCACCGGGCCCACCGGGCCGTCGACGCTCAGGGTGCCGCCGTTGCGGTTGCCGCCGCCGTATTGGTCGGCGGAGGCGGGCGCGGTGTCCTCGGCTGCCGCGAACAGCTCGGGGCGCGGGCCGGAGGGATGCGGGCCGGACGGGCGGGCGCCGCCGAGGCGGGAGGCCCGGGCCGCGCGCGGGGCGCCGGTCGAGGAGCTGACCGGGGCCGGCGCCGGGCGGCGCGCGGAGGGACTGCCGACGGCCGCCGCCTCGTAGCCGGTGAACAGGTCGGACAGGCCGGCTGGGGGCTCGCGCCAGCCGGAGGGCGGCGGGGCGGGCTGGCTGCGGCCGATCCGCAGCGAGGCGAGCTTGGGCAGGTCGGTGCGGCGGTCGAGGTCGGCGGTGGAGAGGGCGAGGCGCACGCCCGTCCAGTCCTCGCCGGTCCGCTGGGCGACACTGGCGCGCAGGACGAGGTGGCCGGTGTCGGAGCCGCTGCGGTAGGAGAGACGGTAGGCGGGCACCCAGCGGGCGGCGGGGACGCCGTACTCCAGCTCCAGCTCCAGGTCGGGTTGCGGGGCGGGGTCGGGTTGCGGGGCGGGGTCGGGGGCGGTGATATCGGCGGGGGTGGGGTTGCCGGTGGCGAGGGTGAGCAGGACGGTGGCGGTGGTCGCGACCGGCTCGGCCCGGTCGGCGGTGGACGCCCGGTCCAGCCGGTCAGCGGCCAAGTCGCGCTCGTGGTCGGCGAGTTCGATCTGCCGATTGACCTCCTCGACGCGCTCCTGGAGGGCGGCCAGCCGCTCGTCGACGAAGTCGGCGAGCTCCAGCCAGGCGTCGGCGGGCGTACGGCGGAACTGCTCGTCGCGACGGCGCTGCGGCGGTACGGCGCGCAGGGCGGCGGTGTCGGCGATCGCGGCGAGGAGCAGTCGGCGGCGCTCGGTCAGCACGCTGAGGTGCTCGGTGGCCTCGTCCAACGCTCTCTGCAGGTCGGGGAGTTCGCCCGGATCGCGGAGCTCGGCCTGCCGCTCAAGCCGGGCTTCGGTGACCACGGTGCCGGCCGGTCCGGCCAGTACCCGGGCGCGCAGTGAGCGGCCGTCCAGGGCGGCGGGCAGGCCGGTCAGCCGCAGCCGCCCGTCCGGCGGCACCGGGACGGTGGCCCGACGGCGGCACACCGCGCCCTCGGCGTACACCACGACGGAGTCCAGCACCGACGGGTGGCCCGGTACGGCCGACGGATTCGTCTGCCCGGTCCGGCTGCTGTGCTGATCGTCCATGCGCAACCCCTTCGTTCGCCTGTTGCCTGCCGTGTGCCGCGTACTGCTTGCGGTGTCACGCGGTTCGGCCGCTTGCCCGTTCGTCCGCTTGCGTGCTCGCGCGCTGGTCCGCGCCTGCCCCCGGGCCGCCAGTCTGCCCGGGTTCGGTGCGGGCGTCGTCGGATTTGCCGGGTGCGGCGTGTGCACCGTGTGGGACGGGGCGGGAGCCGTCGCGGTTGCCGGGCGGTAAGTGGGGACTTCGGCGCAGCCGATGAGGGAGGATGGGGCGCGGGTGCTCCCGGACGGTTCCGGCACCTGTCGAGAATCGTGATGAGGAGAGCGACCCGCCATGCGCACTGCCGTCGTCGTCGGCACCGGACTGATCGGCACCTCCGCCGCGCTCGCGCTGACCGCTCGCGGACTGACCGTCCACCTGGAAGACGCGGACCCGGACGCCGCCCGCACCGCCGAATCGCTGGGCGCGGGCACCACCGAGCCCGTCGACGGCCCGGTGGACCTGGCGATCATCGCCGTCCCGCCCGCGCTGGTCGGCAAGGTGCTCGCGGACTGCCAGCGCCGCAACCTGGCCCACTGGTACACCGACGTCGCCAGCGTGAAGGCCGGCCCCGGCAGCGAGATCGCCGCGCTCGGCTGCGACACCGTCCACTACATCGGCAGCCACCCGATGGCCGGCCGCGAGCGCTCCGGCCCGCTGGCCGCCCGCGCCGACATCTTCGAGGGCCGCCCCTGGGTGCTCACCCCGACCGCGGATACCGACACCGAGACGCTCAACGCCGCGCTGGAACTGGTCGCGCTCTGCGGCGCGATGCCGATCGTGATGGACGCCGCCGAGCACGACCGGGCCGTCGCCCTGGTCTCGCACGCCCCGCAGCTGGTGTCCTCGCTGGTCGCGGCCCGCCTGGAGAACGCCGACGACACCGCCATAAGGCTCTCCGGCCAGGGTGTGCGCGACGTCACCAGGATCGCCGCCTCCAACCCCGGCATGTGGGTCGACATCCTCTCCGCCAACGCCGGCGCGGTCGCCGACGTCCTGGAGGCCGTCGCCTTCGACCTCGGCGAGACCGTCACCGCGCTGCGCGCCCTGGAGGCGGCCGAGGAGGGCGAGCGCCGGGCGGGCGCGGCCGGGATCGAGGCCGTCATGCGGCGCGGCAACACCGGCCAGGCCCGGATCCCCGGCAAGCACGGTGCGCCGCCCACCCGGTACGAGACGGTCGCGGTCGTGCTCGGTGACCAGCCGGGCGAGCTGGGCCGGCTGTTCGGCGAGGTCGGCGACGCCGGGGTCAACATCGAGGACGTCGTCATCGAGCACTCGACCGGGCAGCAGGTCGGGTTCGTCCAGCTGTCGGTGGCGCCGACGGCGGTCAAGCGGCTGGTGAAGGCGCTGCAGGCGAGCGGGTGGCGTGTGCGGGACTGAGGACCCGGGAGGGCGGCGGGCTGGTCGGGGGCGGGTCGGTTACGGGGCGGGGCTGGTTTCGGGCGGGGCGGTGCCGGGACGGGTCGGTGCTGGGGAGGGAGTGGGCGCGTGATCGTCGAGTTGCCGCTGGGGGCGCTGGGGGAGACCGGGCACGGCTTCGCCGGGGAACCGGTCGACCTGGGGAACGAGCGGTTCCTGCGGGCGGTGGCGGGCCGGGACCTCCGGATCCGCCACCGCAGCGTCGAGACCATGTACGAGCGCCCCCGGCCGACCTACCCCCACCCGGAGCTCGCGCCGCCCGAGCCGACCGTCAGCCTGCTGCTCCGGGCGGCCCACGCCGCCTTCGCCGAGCACCTGCCGCTGAGCCTGTCCCCGGACGTGCTCTGGTACGCGGTGGTGCACGAGGTCGCGGCGCACGTACGGATGTACCCGCCGCGGTACCGGGCGCTGTTCGGCGCGGCCCGGGACCGTCGGGCGACGATCGTGGTGCGGGACGACAGCCTGGCGGACCCCGACCCGGACTGGGCGCGTTCGATCCGGCTGGTGCGGCAGCCGCTCACGGAGGCGGTGGGCGCGGAGCTGGTGGAGCTGTTCCGGCCCGCCTTCTCCACCACGACGCCGGACGACGCGTCCTCCGCGCTGGTGGCGCTGATGGACACCGTCAGCGCGTACTACGACTTCCGCTGGGAGACCCGCTGCGGCATCCCTCGGGTCCGGCTGGAGGGCACGGCCGAGGACTGGGCGCGCCTGGCCGCGGGGGTCGGCGCGCTCGCCGAGCGCTTCGACTGGCTGGCGCCGTGGTTCGCCGAGCTGCAGCCGGTGGCGGACGAGATCGCGGCGACAGCGGCCGGCGGCCCGGTGGACGAGGACTTCTGGCGCTCGCTGTTCAAATGGCACTCGATCTCCGGCGGCCCCCGGGTGACCGGCTGGCTCACCGCCTTCTTCGCCCACACCCAGACCCCGGACGGGCCCCGGCTGCGGCGCTCCTTCGCCTGGCGGGAGGCGGCGAGCAACGGGTACCACCGGGAGGCGTTCGAGGTGAACGACTTCCCGTCGCACGTGTCGCGGGTGCCGTTCGTGTGGGAGGTCCTCGGCCGGCAGCTGCCGATGGCCTTCGTGGGCGGGGTGCTCGGGATCGGGTGGGACGGGGAGTACCTGCGGCCGCGGCTGGGGAACGCCGTGGTGGAGGAGGAGACGGCGGGGGCGGAGGGGCGGCGGAGGGTAGCGGGGTAGGGGGCCCGGTGGGCGGCGGAGCGTACGACCTCGGCGGTCCATTAACCTTGAGGGAGACAATCCCCGGCCGTCCGCCTGCGCAGGCTTCGGCTCCATGCGTCAGTCAGAGAGAGGTTCGCCCCGTGGACACTGCCGACCGAGCGCACGCCCCGGTCGTCGTCGCCATCGACGGACCCTCCGGCTCCGGCAAGTCGACCGTCTCGCGGGCGGTCGCCGTCCGGCTGGGCCTGAGCTTCCTGGACACCGGCGCCATGTACCGGGCCATGACCTGGTGGATGCTGGCCAACGAGGTCGACGTGAGCGACCCGGACGCGGTGGCCGTCGCGTGCGGCAAGCCGGTGATCGTGTCGGGCACGGACGCCGACGGCCCCACCATCACGGTGGACGGCCAGGACGTCTCCGGCCCGATCCGCGGCCCCGAGGTGACCGCACAGGTCAGCGCCGTGTCCGCGGTGCCGGCCGTCCGGTCCCGGCTGGTGGAGCTGCAGCGCGGCTGCGCCGAGGTCGCCGAGCGCGGCATCGTCGCCGAGGGCCGGGACATGGGGACGGTGGTGTTCCCCGACGCCACCGTCAAGGTCTTCCTGACCGCCTCCGAGGCGGCCAGGGCCACGCGCCGGGCAGCTGAGCTTCGGGCCAAGGGCGTGGACGAGGCGACCATCACCGCGATGGCCGCCGACCTCGCCCGCCGCGACGCCGCCGACTCCTCCCGGACGACGGCGCCGCTGACCCAGGCCGCGGACGCGGTCCTGGTGGACACCAGCGAGCTCACCCTGGAGCAGGTGATCGACCGGATCGCCGCGCTGGTGGAGGAGCGGGCCGGACTGTCGTCGGTCTGATCCCTTGCCGCTCCCTGACGGCTGTCGGGGGCTGGTGCCGGGACTCGTGTCGGGGACTCTTGGCGCTGCCCGACTTCCGTCGGGGACTGCCGTCGGGTATTGCCGTCGGCCGGGCCTTTGCCGGTCCGACTGCCGTCGGTGTGAACCACCGCTGGTCCGACAACCGTCGGTCCGGCCACTGAGTGAACCGCGGGCCGCCGAGGCGCCGCGGAGACAACCATCGCGCTGCCCCGAGCGGGGCAGGTACGCACGACCCGCCCCTGGGAAGGGCCGGGCCGGGAAACGGAACAGACGAACATGACCGCAGAGCACGCAGCCACCGGCCCCGGTGAGCTCGACGCCTCCGACTACGCCGAGTTCATGGCCCTCGCCGCCGAAGAGGGCTTCGACTTCGACGGCGTCGACGGCTACGACGGCGCCGAGCACGTCCCCCTGCCGGTGCTGGCCGTGGTCGGCCGCCCGAACGTCGGCAAGTCGACCCTGGTGAACCGCATCATCGGCCGCCGCGAGGCCGTCGTCGAGGACAAGCCGGGCGTCACCCGCGACCGGGTCACCTACGAGGCCACCTGGAACGGCCGCCGCTTCAAGGTGGTCGACACCGGCGGCTGGGAGATCGACGTCCTCGGCATCGACGCCATGGTGGCCGCCCAGGCCGAGCTGGGCATCGAGCAGGCCGACGCGGTGCTGTTCGTCGTGGACGCCAAGGTCGGCGCCACCGACACCGACGAAGCCCTGATCAAGATCATCCGCCGGGCGGGCAAGCCGACCGTCCTGTGCGCCAACAAGGTCGACGGCCCGTCCACCGAAGCCGAGGCCGCCTACCTGTGGTCGCTCGGTCTGGGCGAGCCGTACCCCGTCTCCGCCCTGCACGGCCGCGGCTCCGGCGACCTCCTCGACGCCGTCATGGACGCCCTGCCCGAGGCCCCGCCGCAGACCTTCGGCGACGCCGCCCCCGGCGGCCCCCGCCGCATCGCGCTGATCGGCCGGCCGAACGTCGGCAAGTCCAGCCTGCTGAACAAGGTCGCCGGCGAGGAGCGCGTCGTCGTCAACGAGCTGGCCGGCACCACCCGTGACCCGGTCGACGAGCTGATCGAACTCGGCGGCAAGACCTGGAAGTTCGTCGACACCGCCGGTATCCGCCGCCGGGTCCACCTGACCGCCGGAGCCGACTTCTACGCCTCGCTGCGCACCTCCTCCGCGCTGGAGAAGGCCGAGGTCGCGGTCGTCCTGATCGACGCCAGCGAGACCCTCGCCGAGCAGGACACCCGGATCATCTCGATGGCCGTCGAGGCCGGGCGCGCCGTCGTCATCGCCTACAACAAGTGGGACCAGCTGGACGAGGAGCGCCGCTACTACCTGGAGCGCGAGATCGAGCGCGACCTCGTCCAGGTGCAGTGGGCCCCGCGCGTCAACGTCTCGGCCAAGACCGGCCGGCACATGGAGAGGCTCGTCCCGGCGGTCGAGACCGCGCTGGAGGGCTGGGAGACCCGCATCCCGACCGCGCGCCTGAACGCCTTCCTCGGCGAGCTGGTGGCCGCCCACCCGCACCCGATCCGGGGCGGCAAGCAGCCGCGCATCCTGTTCGGCACCCAGGCGGGCATCCGACCGCCGCGCTTCATCCTGTTCGCCTCGGGCTTCCTGGAGGCCGGCTACCGGCGCTTCATCGAGCGCCGGCTGCGTGAGGAGTTCGGGTTCGTGGGGACGCCGATCTCGATCTCGGTGCGGGTCCGCGAGAAGCGCAAGCGGAAGTAGTAGTAGCAGTAGTAGATAGACGTAGCAGGGCGCGGCAGTCGCGCGTCCGTCTGCGGACAGCCGGAGGGCCCCGTCACGGTGGTGGCGGGGCCTTCCGGCGTTTCGCCGTGTCGGTGGGGCGGGGGCTGACTGGTGGGCGCGGCGGCCGGTGGGGCGGGGGTCGGCCGGTGGGTGGCCGTGGTCAGTGGTGGTCGCCGTTGCGGCCCGGGGGGAGGGAGAGCATCTGGCGGTGGCGGCCGCCGGTGGACGGGGCGGTGGCGAGACCGGTGGCCGTGCCCATCACCGGGGACGGGGCGGGCGGCGCGGGCGGCGTTGGTGCGGGTACGGCCATCGGATGCGGGACCTGCCCGAGGTAACCGGTCGCGACCCACCCCTGGCCGTTGGTGAACTGAGCTGCGGAGCTCGCGTGTTGGGCGGGCGTCGGGTGCGGGACGGGGGCCGGGGCGGGGTGGCCCGCACCGTCGTGGGGTCCGTGGTGATGGCTGCCGGTGTGGCCGGTGTGGCTGTGGCTCATGTGTCCGGTGTGCCCGCTGTGATGGCCGGGGGATGAGCCCGCGCCGTGGGGCTGGGGAGCCAGGAACTGGGGGAGGCCCGGCGCCTGGCCCGCGAGCGTGTGGAAGGCCTGGTGCTGGGGCGGGTACGGGCGCTGCTCACCGAGCCGCGGGTAGCCGTCGCGGACCGCGAACCCGGTGAAGACCAGGTCCTCCTCGCCCGAGCGGTCGCCGGGCAGGGCGCGGAAGAGACGCCGGTACTCGGAGTACAGCTCGTCGTAGATCGGCGTGGCGGAGTGCGGGTGCTCGGCGTCGTACGACGGTCGCATGCCCGGGATCGAGCGGGGGGCGGTGGCGGACCGGCCGGGGGACGCGGAGACGTCGTAGCTGTACACGTAGGGGCCAACGAGCGAGAGGGGCGGGGGATGCGGGGGCGGGCGGCCCGTGCGGGGTGTTCATGCGGGTGCCCATGAGCGCCGTTCATATGGGTGTTCATGCGTGGCGCTCATACGGAAGTGCCCATGAGCGGTGCTCATGGGGGGCGACTCATGAGCGATGCTCATGCGGGCCCTCATGAGACCTGGTCATGAGACCTGGTCATGAGACCTGAGACCTGTTCATGGGAGGTGGTCATGAGCGGCGCTCATGGACGAAGTGCGGCGCGGACCGCGAAGCCTGCCGGTGCCGGGCGTGCCGGGCGTGCCAGCGTGCCCCGCGCCGGAGGGCGGGCCCGGGAGAGGGGGCGGCCGCCGTCCGGCGCGTCGGGACGGGACGTGATGACGGGATAGGACGGGCGGGACGGTCAGGTGCCGGCGAGCGGGAGGGACGCGGCAACCACCTGGCCCAGTGCCACCGCCCGCTCCAGCGCCTGGCGCAGCAGGTCCTCACGGGGCTGGCGGCCCACCATGCCGGCCGGGACGGCGTACATGGTCACCTCGGAGAGCTGGCTCGCCGCCATCCGCCAGGCGTCGGTGACCTGAAGCGGCTGATGGGCCTGCCACCAGCCGGTGCTGCCACCCGCCGCCGCGGGCTGCAGGACCGCGTGCAGCTTGCCCATCGCGACCAGGACCGACCAGCCGGGCAGCTGCTCCGGGGTCTCGTCCAGGTCGGTGACGGGCTGGAAGCCGGCGTCCTGGAGAAGGTCGAGGAACTCGTCCTCGCCCGAGGTGCTGCCCGGGCGGCCGACCGGGCCGGTGGGCTCGACCACCAGTGAGGCGTGCCCGACCTTGCCGTGCAGCACGAGACCGCAGGTGATGCCGAGGATGGCAGCCTGGCCGGGGGCGGTCGGCGCCGGAGCGGTCGGTGCGGGGGCGGGCGCCGCCGGCGCGGGGATGGCGAGGTCCGGGGCACCCGGCTGGGACTGGCTGATGCTCCGCACGGCGCCGACCAGCTGCTCCTCGGAGACCGGCACCACCTGGGAGGGGATGCAGCGGGCGTGCGCGAAGGCGAGCACGGCGGTCTCGTCGCCGACGAACAGCACGGTGCTGGTGGGCTCCACGTGCGTGTCGCCGGCGGTCCGGCATGAGGTGCACTCGTAGCTGTCGGGGGCGCGGTCGCCGCCCAGTAGGCGGTCGGCCTCGTCGTCGCCGATCTCGGACCGGACCTCGTCGCTGACGTCGAGCATGCGCGGCACAGGGTCTCCTCGGATGGGTGTGGATGGGGCTTCGGGGATGGACACGGAGAGGTCGCCATGACCAACGGGCCCTTGTGTCAGGCGTCACGGGTGCCCGTCGAGGCTGACGGGAATTGCCCCGGATCCGACCGCGCCGCGTGTTCTCGTGGTCGCAATCTGTCGATGTCGGTGATGGGACTGCCGGAATGAAGCGGTGAGGTGAGTCACGTGGCCGCGGTGTTTGATCTAGGAACCAACGGTTAAATACGACATTTCGGACAAGATTGTGCTGGCCTTACCGCCGGTAACCCTTGGCTGAGCTGGGCAGACCGTCCGGGTTTTGGTTTCCCCGCCGCCCGGCTCGTAGCTTCTTGGTCGGCGCAACGAGCGCCACCCGGGTTCACCCCCCGACGCACAGTCCCCCCGGTCCGCCGGGGAGTGGCAGGTGCCCGCCGACGCGATCGCTCGAACAGATCGTCAGCGAGTGGCTGGGTGGCCGGGGCGGCAGCGGCACGTCCGACACGTGCACGGCCGCCCGACGGACGCGGCAAGCGAAACGCGGCCCTCTCCAGGGCCTGGTTCCGCATGTCCGCCCGGGGCTGTCGAGAGGAACCTCATGACTTTCCGTAACGAGACCGCCGCTGCCACCACCTCCACCGCCACCAAGCGCAACCGCGTTCGGATGGCTGTCGTGGCGGGCGCCGCTGTCGCGGCCCTGCCGGTGGCCGGCCTCGTCACGGCCACCTCGGCCTCCGCCGCGTCCGTCTCCACCTGGGACGCCGTCGCCCAGTGCGAGAGCGGTGGCAACTGGGCCATCAACACCGGCAACGGTTTCTACGGCGGTCTGCAGTTCACCTCCAGCACCTGGGCCGCCTACGGTGGCACCGCCTACGCCTCGCAGGCCAACCAGGCCACCAAGGCGCAGCAGATCGCCGTCGCCGAGAAGGTCCTCGCCTCGCAGGGCCCCGGCGCCTGGCCCGTCTGCTCCGTCAAGGCCGGCCTGACCAAGGGCGGCGCCCCGGCCGCCGTCGACACCTCGGCGGGCACCGCCTCCGGTTCGACCGCCGCCAAGCCGGCTGCCCCGGCCGCCAAGCCCGCCGCCCCGGCTGCCAAGCCGGCTCCGGCGCCGAAGGCCGCCGCCGCGCCCAAGGCTGACGCCGCGCCGAAGAACGACGCTGCTCCGAAGGCCGCCCCGAAGGCCGCCGCTCCGAAGGCCGACAGCGGCGCCAAGTCCTGGACCGGCTCCAACGACGCCAAGCCGGCCAAGGGCGGCAGCTACACCGTCAAGTCCGGTGACACCCTGAGCTCCATCGCCGCTGCGCAGGGCCTGGACTGGCACGACCTGTACGCGAACAACGCCAAGGTCATCGGTGGCAACCCCGACCTGATCTTCCCGGGTCAGGCTCTGAGCATCTGAATCTCCGGGGCCGCGAGTTCCGGAGTTCCGGAGTTCCGGGGCTCCGGGGTTCCGAGGCGTCGTGAATGACTGACGCCGGTTGCTCCGGCTGCCAGTGGCTACGCCAACGGCCGCTTCTCCACCCGCGCGC
The DNA here is from genome assembly GCF_055664045.1 of Kitasatospora sp. NPDC023385. NCBI lineage: Bacteria > Bacillati > Actinomycetota > Actinomycetes > Kitasatosporales > Streptomycetaceae > Kitasatospora > Kitasatospora sp. NPDC023385. Next base: position 44,928 of record NZ_JBVOOL010000027.1, read on the forward strand.
GTTCTCCGCGTCGGGCGGAGGAGCGGCCGTTGGCGTTACGCGGCGTTTCACGGGGCTTAACGGCGTTTCGCGGGTTTCACGGTGTGGCGGGGCAGGCGGATGCCCTCGCGCCTAGGGGCGGCTGCCATGCCATGCCATGCCGCGTGGCACCGCAGTCGCGTGGCTTTTCTGCGCGCGGGAGTTGGGGCTCGTCAGGCGGTGCCCAGTGGTGCCCCGTCGTGCCCGGGCAGGGCTTCTGTCGGGGTCATGCGGGAGGATGGTGGGGTGATCCAGGGCGAGTTGTTCGGTGATCTGCCCGGGGCCACCGGGGACGAGCGTCCCTCCGGTTCCTCCGGCGCCTCCGGGATGTGCGGGCGAGCGGAGCCCGCCCCCGGTGCCGTCCTGCTCCCCGGCTGGCTCGACCTCGACGCGCAGCTGCGCCTGGTCGCCGCCTGCCGGGAGTGGGCCCGTCCGCCGGCCGGACTGCACGGGGTGCGGATGCCCACCGGCGGAATGATGTCCGTACGAATGGTGAGCCTCGGCTGGCACTGGTACCCGTACGGGTACCGGCGGGTCTCCGAGGACGGCGCGCCCGTCAAACCGTTTCCGCCGGAGCTTGCCCGCCTCGCCCGTCGGGCCGTCGCCGAGGCGTACGGGGCCGCGCTGCCGGAGGTCGCCGGCGCCGCGTCGTACGAGCCGGACGTCGCCATCGTCAACCACTACCCGCACGGCGCGAAGATGGGCCTCCACCAGGACCGCGACGAGCGGGCGGACGCGCCGGTGGTGTCGCTGTCGCTCGGCGACCGCTGCGTCTTCCGGCTCGGGAACACCGAGACCAGGACCAAGCCGTGGACCGATCTGGAGCTGTCCAGCGGGGACCTGCTGGTGTTCGGCGGCCCGGCCCGGTTCGCCTACCACGGGGTGGTCCGCACGCTGCCGGGGACGGCGGATCCGGAGCTGGGGCTGGTCGGGCGGCTCAACATCACGGTGCGGCAGTCGGGGCTGGGGACGTAGGTGCGCCCGCCCGCTTCCGTCACCTGTTCGTTTGGTCGACTACTCGTTCGAGTGAACTGGAGGTTCGGGCCCGGTGGGCGGGAATGACCCGGGTCGCCAGAGAATTCGAGTGAGCTGGAGCATTCGATCGGAATTCGTGCCGGAAGGCCGGAGCCCGAAGTCCGGAGAGGAAGCGTGCCTCATGGGTACCCCCGTCGACGATCTTGTCGATCTGCTCGACCTGGAGCAGATCGAACTGAACATCTTCCGCGGGCGCAGCCCTGAGGAGGCCCTGCAGCGGACGTTCGGCGGCCAGGTCGCCGGGCAGGCGCTGGTCGCGGCGGGCCGTACGGTGGACGACGGGCGCCCCGTCCACTCGTTGCACGCCTACTTCCTGCGCCCCGGCGTGCCCGGACTGCCGATCGTCTACCAGGTCGACCGGATCCGCGACGGCCGCTCGTTCACCACCCGCCGGGTGCTCGGCATCCAGGGCGGCCGGTCGATCTTCGCGCTCACCGCCGACTTCCACAGACCCGAGGAGGGCGGCATCGAGCACCAGTACCCGATGCCCGCCGTCGCCTCCCCCGAGGACCTGCCCAGCGCACTGGAGGAGGTCGGCTCCCGGCTCGGCGAACTGCCGCCGTTCATCAGCCGCCGCCAGCCCTTCGACGTCCGCTACGTCGACCGGCTGCGCTGGACGAAGGAGGAGCTGACCGGCGTCGAAGCACGCAGCGGCGTCTGGCTGCGCACCGACGGCCCGCTGCCGGACGACCCGCTGATCCACGTCTGCGCCCTCACCTACGCCAGCGACATGACGCTGCTGGACGCCGTCCGCGCCCCCGTCGAGCCGCTGTGGGGCGAGCGGCACTTCGACATGGCCTCGCTCGACCACGCCATGTGGTTCCACCAGCCGTTCCGGACGGACGACTGGCTGCTGTACCAGCAGGAGTCCCCGATCGCGCACGGCGCGCGCGGCCTGGCCCGCGGGCAGATCTTCAACCGGAGCGGACAACTCGTCGTGTCCGTGGTGCAGGAAGGGCTGTTCCGGCCGCTGAAGCGCCGGGACGGGTAGGCGATGAGTCGGGTGGGTGACGAGACGGGTAGGTGAGGAGACGGTTGGGTGAAGTGTGTGGCTCGTGTTGAGCGCCGCGTCGGTGCGTTGCCGCCGTATTGCATTTTCGGCGGCTTCAAGCCGGCGGGAATGATCCGTCCGCGTGGGCGGCGTTGTGAATGACCGAGACGGGCGGCCCGAACGGCGGGCCGTCCGCGGACCGACCGGGATGGTGGACCGATGACGGCGACGGCCGCGGAGGACTGGAAGCACTGGAGCGACGGGCGGGCGGCGTCCGTGAGCGCACGGCACGGCCAGCTCGCGCTCACCGGCACGCACTGGCTGGAGCCCGAGCCGGCCGAGATCCCCGGCCTGCCAGGGCACTGGTGGGCCGACACCGACGGCGTACGGGTACGGGCGGCGGCGGGCGACGGCATCACCCTCACCGGCGCGGACACCCCGGTGGACAGCGAGGTGCTGCTCCGTCCGGACAGCCACCCGGCCGCCGACACCGCCACCCTGGGAGACCTACTGCTCGTCCCGATCGAGCGCGAGGGCGAACTGGCCCTGCGGGTCTTCGACCCGGCCGCGCCCCGGCGCGTCGCCTTCGCCGGTATCTCCGCCCACCCGTACGCGCCGGAGTGGGCCGTCCCCGCGGTCTTCACCCCGTTCGAGGACGAGACTCGGTCGGTCGTCGTCCCGAACGCCGACGGCAAGGACCGCCCGCTGGCCGTCACCGGACAGATCGCCTTCACCGTGGCGGGCGAGCACCGGACGCTCACCGTCAGCCGGTCGGGCAACCACCTCAGCGGTGTGATCGCGGACGCCAGCAGCGGCATCGACACCTACCGCTTCCGCTTCATCACCCTGCCGGCACCGGACGCCGACGGCCGCACCGTCCTCGACCTCAACCGGGCCTACCTGCCCCCGTGCGCCTTCTCCGACCACTTCATCTGCCCGTTCCCGCCGCCGGGCAACCGGCTCGACTTCGCGGTGGAGGCGGGGGAGAAGCAGGTGCTGAACCGGTAGCGGGCCGGAGCGGGGTCGCGGGCGGGCCCCGGTGCGGGGCCGCCCGGGGGTGGGGCGGAGCATGGGGGACTATGTCGAACAATCAACAGTCCGCCGCTGGCTCCGCCGCCTCCGCCGCTGCGTCGTCCTCTGACCTCGATCCCGATCCCGATCCCGATCCCGATGCTGCCTCAAGGGCCGGCTCCGAGCCTGGCGCCAGCCCCGATCGTGGCGTCGCACCCGACGCCGCGGCCGGCGCGCCCCTCCCGCCGGACCCGGTGGCCACCCCCGGACCGTGGTACCGACGGGCCTTCGCCGACCTCAGCCCGCTGCGCGACAACGTCGACTACCGCCGGGTCTGGGCCGGCCAGGCCATCTCCTCCATAGGCCAGCAGATGACGGCCGTCGCCGTCTCCGTCCAGGTCTACGACCTCACCGGCTCCGCCTTCGCCACCGGCCTGGTCGGCATCTTCTCCCTCGTCCCACTGGTCGCCTTCGGCCTCTACGGCGGCGCGATCGCCGACACCGTCGACCGACGCAGGCTGGGCCTGATCGGCTCGGGCGGCCTGGCCGCCGTCTCCGCCGCCCTGGCGGCGCAAGCACTGGCCGGCCTCGGCATGGTCGCCATCCTCTACGCCGCCGTCGCCGTCCAAGCCGGATTCTTCGCCCTCAGCTCGCCCGCCCGCTCCGCGATGATCCCCCGGCTGGTGCCCGCCCACCAGCTCCCCGCCGCCAACGCCCTGAACACCGTCAGCATGAACCTCGGCCTCACCGTCGGCCCCATGCTCGGCGGCGTCCTCATCGGCGCCTACGGAGCCCAAGCCGCCTACCTGCTCGACACCGTCGCCTTCACCGCCACCCTCTACGCGATGTGGCGCCTGCCCGCCATGCGACCGCTCAGCGAACGCAAGGGCCGCGCCTCCGTCCTCGACGGCCTCCGCTTCCTGCGCGAGCAGCCCAACCTGCGCACCAGCTTCCTCGCCGACCTGGCAGCCATGGTCTTCGGCATGCCCCGCGCCCTCTTCCCCGCCATCGCGGTCACCTTCTACGGCGGCGACGCCGGCACCGTCGGCTTGCTGGTCTCCGCCCCGGCCGTCGGCGCCCTGATCGGCGCCCTCTTCTCCGGCTGGGTCAGCCGCGTACACCGCCAAGGCGTGGCCGTCCTCGCCGCCGTCGTGGCCTGGGGCCTGGCCATCGCCGCCTTCGGCGCCCTCCACAACCTCTGGCTCGGCCTCGTCCTGCTCGCGGTCGCAGGCTGCGCCGACACCGTCAGCATGATCTTCCGCAACACGATGATGCAGGTCGCAGCCCCGGACGAGATGCGTGGCCGCCTCCAGGGCATCTTCATCGTCGTCGTCGCCGGCGGCCCCCGACTCGGCGACTTCGAATCCGGCACCGTCGCCGCCCTCACCAACCCCGCCACCTCCGTGATCACCGGCGGCCTCGCCTGCGTCGCCGCCGTCCTCCTCCTCGCCGCCCGCCGCCCCGCCTTCCTCACCTACGACGCCCGCCACCCCACCCCCTGACCCACCCACCCCCAAACCTGGCAGCGAGCACCCCCCGACGTGCTGTATTGTTTTCCACGTCGCCGGGACACTCGGAGACAAGGTCGAGAAGCCCACAGCAGAGCTCCCCAGGCCCTCGCTGAAGGCACCGAGACCACGGGACGTGGCGCAGCTTGGTAGCGCACTTGACTGGGGGTCAAGGGGTCGCAGGTTCAAATCCTGTCGTCCCGACTTGCGAATCCGCAGGTCGGAGGCCGTTTCCATCTGAGGATGGGGACGGCCTTTTTGTGCGTGTCGCGGGGTGGTGGTCGCAGGGTGGTCGCACCTCGTCCGGCCGCGGATCGCAGCCGGGCGCGGGCTGACCTGGTCAACTCGCTGCTGTATGGCTGGAGTTGGCGCACGTGGCCCGATTGGTGGCCGGATCGTTAACCACTTACGACGTCCTGTGGCGGGTGACCTCGCGTTGCGAGGTTGACGCGGTCGGGCGTGAGCATCGTTCAATTTGTGAGCTTTCTTCCGCTCTGTCCGTATTTTCTGGGCCGGATGTCGGCGCGGGGGCGGCCCCGCAAGGCGAAGGTCTGCGACCACCATGCGACCACCATGCAGGCGGGAGCCGTCCTGGCCAGGCGGTCCTCCTTGCTGGGGCGCAAAGGGGCCCGGCAGGCCGCGGGCTTCGGGAGACGGTGTGCTGAGGGGTGGGGCGCGCCGGGTGCGGCTGGGGCAGATTTTCGGAGATGACGTGTCCCTGGGTTCGCTGGGTTCCCTCCTCCTGGACTGCTACAGCGCCCCCGGGGACCGGGCTGTGCTTCACGGTGACCGGGCATGCCGCCAGTTGGGGCCCGGTGCGCGGCTGGGCCGTGTCGGGCTCGCGGCCGGGCCGTTGTGCGGGTCCTGCGCGTGGATGTTGCCTGCGGACCATCCCGTGAGCGAGTTCGCGGTCGCGGTGGCAGGGCTGAGAACTCCCGCCGTGGTGGCGGGCGCCGGCGCGCCGGCGGGTCCGGTGCCGACATCAGGGCCTGCGGGCGCTGAGCCCGCCCAGGCGGTGCGGGTGTGGCGGCGCGCGCAGTCGCGCGCGCTTGAGGGCTTCGCGGCCGCTGCCGCTTTCCCCTGGCTGGAGCCCTGGGCAGGGCCCAGGCTGTCCGCGCTGACCGGCGCGGTCGAGCAGGCTCGCGGAGCGGTTGCCCGCCGTGTTGACCCGCGCGAACTGCTGACGGCTGCCTGCGTGGCGGCCCTGCCCGTGCCGGTCGGGCTGCGGGAAGGGCCGCCGGCTTGTGCGGGGAGTTGGGGAGTCGACGGGGAGTGGCTGTTGGTGGAGGCGTGGACGCGCTGGCAGAGCGCCTGCGCGGAGGGCGAGGCGCCGGTGGCGGATTGCGTACGGGCGGCGTCCGCAGCGGTCTACGAAGCGTTCGGCAGACGGCGCAAGGCACGTGATGAGGCGCTGGACAGCGTCCAGCGCCTCATCACGGCCTCAATCGACCAGGCACGGCGGCTCGCTGAAGAGGAGTACGCCAGGCCCGTACATCTGGTTGAGATGGCGCTCCCGCTACTTGAGACGGAGCCGTTCACCGGTCGGGAGCGCGATCCGCTCACCCTCTGGCAGGCTGGGGTGATCGCGGTCCACCAGAGCGGCGTCGACTGGTCGTCCGGGCGCGTCACGCTCGCCGCTCCCCGGGCGGTGTCCGATCTGCTCCTGGGCGGTTGACTCCTGGGCCGGTCAAGCAGCGTGGCGGGGCTGGAAACCGGGCCAGTCATCAAGGTCCGTGGCGGCCAGTTCGTAGGCATGGGCGAGTGCGTTGACCGCGTCGTCGGCCGCGTGCTTGAGCAGGTGCCCGTAGATGTTGATGGTCGTCGCGATGGTCGAATGCCGCAGCGCCTTCGACACGATCGCGATGGACACCCCGGAGGTGATCATGATGGTCGCCACCGTGTGCCGCAGATCGTGAATCGTGATCTGCGGCAGCCCGGCCTCGGCCTGGCGGCGGCGCAGCTGGTCCAGGAGGTACTGCGGGCGCAGCGGGGCTCCGTCAGCGCTCGCGAAGACGAGTCCACGCAACGGCGCTCCCGCAGGCAGCAGAGACTGCTGGTGGTCGGCTTGGCGCTGCAGCGCGGCCAGGACCCGTGGGTTGACGCTGACCCAGTTCCTGCTCGCCTTGGTCTTCGGCGCGCACAGGTGTAGTTCGTTGTTGTCGATGGTGGCCAGCGTCCAGCGGACGAAGATCTTGCGCTCCATGAAGTGGACGTCCTCCCAGTGCAGCCCCAGCACCTCCCCGCGCCGCATCCCGGTGCCCAGCATCACCTCGAACACGTCGGCGACCTGGTCGCGGTAGTACAGCTCGTTGTGACGCAGGAACGCCGCCGCCTGCACCGCGGTCCAGCACAGGCGCTCGGCCGCCGCCGGCCGCGCGCCGATGGCACCCTCGGCCGCGTTGTAGCCGATCAGACGCTCCTTGTGGACGGCATGGCTCAGGGCGCTGCGCAGCGTCGCCCCCAGCCGGTAGACCGTCGGCGCACCGCGGCCCTGCAGACGCAGGTCGGCCTGCCAGGCGGCGACATGCCGGGGATTCAGGTCCTTCAACCGCATCCGGCCGAACACCGGGAGAAGCTCCTGGCGGACGCACTTGCCGTAGGAGGCCGCAGTGGACGGCTTGAGCGTCCGCTCCTTCAACGCCACCCACTCCAGCAGGAACGCACCGACCGTCAGCTTGCGGTCTTCGAACACACCCGTCGCCTCCGCGTTCAGTACGCACTGCAGTGCGTACACGGCATCCTCCCGTGACCCGTAACCGCTGCGCCGCCGAGTACTGCGCCCCTCCCCGTTCGTCGGCATGTCCACCGCGTACGCCCAACTCCCGTGCAGTTCATCCGCCGCCAGCCGCGGGCAGCGCGCCCCGATCGGACGTCGATCCGCGCCCCGGCAGCCACAGCGCCGATAGACCCGCCCACGCTCGAACTCAGCCGCAGTGCTCACCATTGAACTCTCCCTTCACGCAAGCAACTTCCGCCACATGCATGCCCGCCAAGCAGCCACGAAGTCGCACCGAGCAAAGGGGCCCGAAGCACACCCACAGCGCACGACACGGTGCTCACCCCAATCCGACTCGGAGCCAGGTTTGACCCAGCGGCGCTTGGAGCGCGCTCTGCCAATCTCGTGGGCGTAGCCGCGAGAGGCGACGCATCTGGGCACGTCGGGGTCAGGGGCAGCTGCCGCTCGGGCTCGTTGGCCCCCTCTCCAGCTGACGTGGTGCTCGCGCGGACCGGGTGGGCGACGGACTTCGGGCCGGGGATCTCGTGACGGGGGTCGCGGGGGCATGCAGCCCGGCGTGGCCACCGAACGCCTACCGCCGCAGGACCGCCTACACGGTGTCACCGAATGGCGGGGCAGCTGGGCTGGTCGATACGGCGCTGGCGCTCCAGCGGGCTCGGGAAGAAGGAGCCAGCGCGGATCTTGGGGATGGCCAGTTTCAGGTGGCCGGCCTGCGTGGTCAGGGGCTTGCCCCAGCGACGGTTGCGCCAGGCGGTGATGCGGGCCTCGGTGTGTTCGCCCCGCTCCGCGCCGATCCGGGCGGTGACCTCGGCCTCGATGCGTTCCTGCAGGGTCCGCTGGGCGATAGTCCTGATCAACTCGATTCCGTCCGCTGTACGCAGTGACTCCATGAGACGGAGTAGGGCAGACTAGGAAAAGGCCATCTCGCACCTCTCCTTTCAACGAGGACCAACTCGGAGAATTGCCGACAGCTTCATGACCAGGGGTTGCACCAAGATCCCTGCTACACCACTCCACGGACGCCGTACTGCTCTGTCCGTTGCCTGCTTTGGGATGCTTGAACTCCATTCGCCGGTACCCGAGCGTCGCAGAGCAGGAGCATAGAGGCGGCAGTCGGCTGCGCAGGTGTCCTTGCCAGGGAGACCGGGCAAGGACACCTTTCCAGTCAACCGCGCGCTTGCAGAGGCTGCCGCCGAGTGCCCCCGGTGCCCGGGAAGACCTGATGTACGCGGGGGCGCTCGTTCGAGACCGTCGCGCTACACGGTCGCCCCGCGTCGAGCCTCGTCGAGGACGGTTTCGAGGAGGCCGGGCACGTCCCGGCCGCCGAGAACGAGTTGGCGGTCCAGCAGGCGGTTGCCCGTCTCGCACGAGGTCTCGCTGACGAGCGCGCAGCCGTGGCACGCCGACAGGTTCAAGGAGGAGGAGCCCTGGTGGTCGCTCTCGATGCACACGGGGTCGTTCGAGCAGACGTCCGCGTCGTTGAGGGCGGCCAGCAGCAACGGGAGGAGCTTGTCGGGCGCGCCGAGGCGGACGAGTCCGCCGAGCGTTCCCTGGGCGTCGCCGGCGGCGGTGTAGATCAGGATCCCGGCGGTGTGGTCCGGACGGTCGGAATTGGCGTAGACCCTTTCCTGGAGTGCCGCCGACGCGTAGCCGCTGGCGAACGCGAGCCGGCGGATGAGCAGGTGGGCGATCGTGTGCAGGGCGATGAAGCGGGGCTCGGGGGTGTCGAGCCGATGGGCCCACTGGCTCGACGCGCGTCGGTCCACCAGGATCTCGGCCCGGTCGCGGACCTTCGGCAGGTCCTCCCATCGCGAGAGCCGCTCCTCGTCGAAACGGAGGAAGATCCCTTCGCCGAAGACCTCGACGGCCGGGTAGACCGGCATGCGTCGCCGGTCGGGGCCGAGGTCGGCGGGGATGAGGTCGGCCTCGGCGTCATGGCGTCGGAAGCCCCTGAGGGCCCGTACCTCGCGGACGCGTCGGACCTGACCGACGCCGACGAGCCGGCTCGTCAGCGAGGAGGGCCACTTCGGGTCGGCGGGTACCTTCCAGCCGTCGACGACGAAGTCGCCCGCGCCGTCGTCCCTTCCGGCTTCGAGTTTCCCGAGGAACGCGGCCCACTCGCCGTCCTTCAGGTCGAGGAGGGGGGTGTCCGCGGAGTCGTCGTCCCCGGCCGCGAGGCGTAGGACCTCCTCCGCCGTCGCCCCGACCTCGTCCGCGATCCATCCGGCCACCATCTCCGCCTGCGGACCGCCGTTGTCGGCGACGACCTTGTCGAAGTAGAGGTGGCCTCGGATGCGTTCCGTGACCTGGGCGGACTGCGGACGTTCCTCGGGGATGTCCAGGGCCGAGAGGCGTTCGGCGATGTAGTTGCCGGTGGCGCCGCGCTGGACGGCGACGAGCCGGTGGTCGCAGGCGTCCCCGGGCTTCGGCTCCTCCCACGGCTGGGTGCCGTCGCAACGGATGTAGTCGCGGTGCAGGGAGTCCTCGCCGGTCAGATCGGAGAGCGGGCGGGAACGCTTGCACGCGGTGCAGTGGACGCGGAGCGCGGCCAGGCCTTCACCGTGCCGCATCGAGCGGACGAACTTCAGCTCCGTGTACGCGCGGCAGTGTCGTACGACCTCGGTGACGCCGCCGTCGGAGCCGCGGTGCGCCCACTTGAACCAGGGGATGTCCTGGATGTGGCTGCCCTTGCGGCACACGGCGACGTAGCGCATCGGCACGAGCGCGCCGCCGCAGTCGCACTTGTTGATCCAGCGGCCGTTCTTCCGGCCGGTGACCTTGGAGAGTCGCGTGCACTGCTCGCAGAACCGCCAGGCGGGGAAGCGCCAGTAGAGCAGATGGTCGGTGTCCTTGGCCGCCCGCCCGGCGTGAGCGGGCGCCTGGCGCAGCACGCCGGCGCCCAGCCGCGCCAGCAGCCGGTCGCAGCTGATCTCCGGGGCCCGCCTGCGGTCCCACCACGAGGTGTCGGGGGCGATCAGCGACTCCCCGAGCACGTCCACCACGGCTCCCACTCCGAAGGGCGTGATCGTCTCCGAGAGACGCAGGTCATGCAGGATTCGTTCCACGGTCGACTCCTTCCGACGGCTCGCGTACCTGTACGGCGACGTTCGGTTCGACGGACCGCATTGAGTCGCCGACGAGCCATCCCTCCCTGTTCTGGTCGAATCGCTTCAGCAGCGCCCGGTCCTCGGACTTCTTGTACTCGTACAGCAGCGGAGCGTGGTCGTCGCGGGCGCGATTCGCGCGGTGGTCCCACTCGTTCAGCAGCCGCCACACCTGCGCCTCGGTCTCCTCGGCCTCGACGTCCTCCGAGCGGCTCACCAGGGCGACGAACGCCGAGACGATCCGTTCGACCGCCTCACGCATCCGGTCGTCGTCCAGGTCGAGGCGGTCCGCGGCGTCGTTCGCGGCGAGGGACGGCAGCGAGTGCCGCAGCAGCGCCACGAGGGCGCCCGCCAACGACCGGTCGCGGGACGCCGTCGACCAGGGGGTGACGCTCGTCGGTTCGACGTTGCGGTAGAGCGCCTCGTGGAAACCGCGGAAGGACTCGAAGTGCGAACGGTCTCGTGCCCGGTTGGATCGGAACAGCGTCGTGACGATGCCGTTGTTCTCCCCGCGGCCGACCCGGCTGGTGGCCTGGATGTACTCCGAGGTCGTCTTCGGCTGGCCGACCATCAGCATCAGCGCCAGGCGGGGGATGTCGATGCCGACGGAGAGCATGTTGGAGGACAGGACGACGTCGACGGCGTCGTCGCCGACGTCGACACTGCGGCCGAGTTCGCGCAGGTCGTTGGGCAGCTCCTCCGGGCCCCGCCTGCTGGTGAGCTCCAGCACCCGCTCGGCCCTGACCCGGCGCAGCGGCAGGGCCAACCGGTCCGAGCGCGGTTCGAGACGCCCGTTGACGTCGTCGACCACCAGTGTCCCGGTGCGCCCGAGCTCGCGGAGGCTGTTGTGGTACATCACGGTCGTCCAGTACGAGTCGCGCGTCCCTTCCGAGTCGGGGGTCCGGGCGAGCACCTCCGGGATCTCGATGAGCGGCGCCGCCGCGGAGATGACCGCGGAGACCTGGGACAGGGACTGCGGCATCAGTCCGACGTAGAGACGGCCCACGCCGCTCTCGACGGGGCGCGAGAAGAAGGTGCGGTCGCCGTCGAGTCCCGCCGGCGGATACAGGGCGACCTCGCGCCCGTACAGTCCTCGGACCTGCTCGGCGGAGGCGCGGATCGTGGCCGTCGAGGCGATGATCTTGGGTGGGGTGCCGCCCCGGCTCAGGAGCAGCTGGATCACGGCGTCGAAGACGGCGACCGTCGTGCCGAGCGGGCCCGAGAGCAGATGGAGCTCGTCCTGGATGATCATCGACGGCTGCAGGTACGGCCTACCGAGGCCGAGGAGGGCGCCCGCCGCGGTGTTGAACTGCAGGCGGGCGAACTTGTCGACGGTCGCCAGCAGGATCGTCGGCGGGTCCTCGTAGAGGACCTCGTCGACCACGGCCACCGGGAGCCCCCGGTTGAACCGACAGGCGCCGTCCGTGCAGTGGACGAGGACGTCGTTGCCGACGAGCCGGAAGCCGTATCGGCCCCGGTCCATGCTCCTGGATTCGGGCACGAGCGGGACCCCGCACCAGGGACACCCCTCGATCTGGAACTTGTTCGCCTCCTCGGGCTTCGCGGCCTTGTGGAGGCGGTCGAGGGCGCCCTTGGCGTCGGCCCTCGACCGGGGGGTGACCTCGTTGCCGACCCAGAGCCCGATGGAGAACCGGGCCATCCCCGCCGCCCGCGAGTCGTCGTGCCGCAGCAGCTCCATCGCGCAGACGAGCGAGGCCGCGCGCTGGAACTGCTGGGCCGTCAGGAGACGGAGCGTGTAGCGGGTGATGACCGCCGTGCCGGCGCCCTTGGCCCCGTGGACGAGCCGGCGGCGGAAGATCTCGACCGCCGCGAGACCGAGATAGGCCTCCGTCTTGCCGCCACCGGTGGGGAACCAGATCAGATCGACGAGCTCCCGGTCGTCGTGCGTCTCGTCGACGGTCGAGGCCAGCGCCACCAGCAGGAAACCGAGTTGGAAGGGACGCCACCGGGGCTCCTCCACGTTCTCCGCGGTCCCCTCGCGTCTGATCGAACCCTGGCGCATCTGCAGCCTCATCGCGGCCATGCCCAGGGCGAACGCGGTCCTCAGTTTCTCCTGCCCCGGGTCTCGCAGAAGGTCGACGCCGTCCGCCATCCGGTCCGCGGCGGCGCGTGCCCGGTCGGTGATCGCCCGTGCGACCGGGGCGTCCGCGTCGAAGGCCTCGACGCGCCCCTGCTGCTCCGAGACCCAGTCGGAGAAGGACCGGACGAACGCGTCGAGCATCGGTACGACCTCCTCCGGCCGGGTGTCGATCCGTGACAGGTTCTCCAGCAGCAGCGCCCGGGCGGCCTCCGAGGCGACGTCGAACCCGACCGTCTCCACGGCGGGCACCACGAACGACGGCACGGGGGTCAGGAGGACGCTCGTGCACACGCCGTCCTCGACCTTCCAGTCGGCCGCCATGCCGTGTCCCACCGCGTAGACCTTCTTGTCGCGGTAACGAAGGCGCAGTTCCGCCGACTCGTCGTCCACGTCGAAGGACCGTGCGACGTCGTACTCCAGGATCCGGCCGCCGGGAGCCGGCCTGGCCTGGAGCTCGACCTGGAAGAGCATCCGGGCGATGTCCTTCCGGTCGTTGTCCTGCGACTGCGACCGTACGCGTGCGTGGACCGTCACCAGATGGGCGTCTCCGTAGGGACGCCACCTCGAGCCGATCTCGAACTCGACGTCGCCCGCCCGGAGTGCGTGCGGGGCGAGCTTCTGGGCGAGCTCCAGACCCTCGCGGGAGAACGGGCGGCGCCGCCAGCGGGGCGGACCGTCGTCCGCGACCGGCTCGTACGTGCCTGCGGAGAAGTCGCAGAGCACCGTGGGCTGGTCCGTGACGAAGGAGATCGCGACGGACGACGGGCGCCAGTCCTCGGCGAGGGGCACGGACGCGCCGCCCTCCTCCACCTCTCCCCGGGGTACGTCCGCCTCGACGTCGTCGTCCGCGATCCCGGCCGTGGACTCCGCTTCGGCGACGGGAGGACGGGGCGGCGCCGGTGGGAACAGCATCCCGACGGCGTACTGCCGGTCCGGCAGGTTGAACACCACCTCGTCGTCGCCGCCGTCCGGTCCGACGTAGGCCGCTCGAAGGTGTTTCAGGGCGTTCCTCTGCGCCGCGGTCATGGTCATGCGGTCTCCAACCGGTGTCGGACGAGCTGCTGGAGGCGCCGCCTGTCGTCCTTGGACGCGACGACGTGCAAGGAGACCCGGGCGCGGGTCACCGCGACGTAGAGCGCCGCCGTCCCGGCGTCGTCGAAGGCGGTGGGCAGACCGCAGACGACGATGTGTTCCGCCTCCAGGCCCTTGGCGTACCGCGGGCTCGTCATGACGAATCCGTCGCCCGTCCTGGCCGGAGCGGCACCGGACGCGACGTCGACGATCCAGACGTCGTCCTTGCGGACTCCGTCGGCGACCAGCTTCCGGGCGACGGCCGCGGCCTCGTCGACGTCGGCGTCCCCGTCGGGTGCGTGCCACTGGACCTTCTCACCGTGCACGATGCCCGGGTCCCCGACGTCGGCGGCCAGATACTCCTGGACCATGTGCACCATCGCTCGGGTGTTGCGGACGTTGAGGCTGAGGTCGAACAGGGAGGCCTCGGGCCTCACGAGTTCGAGGACGTCCTCGTCGTAGTTCCCGTCGACGTGCGCCTGGTTGTTCATGTCGAGGAACATGCGCCATCGGCCCGCGGCGCGTCCGCCCGCGACGACCCGGTCGAGCGTGTCCATCGCCTCGGCGGTCATCAGGTCCTGCGCCTCGTCGACGAACACGGCGTCGTAGGTCTTGTCGGACCCGAGTCGGTGGAACGGGACGACGTCGATGTCGAGGTCGACCACGTGGGGGGCGAAGAATCGCAGGAGTTCGGGGGAGTGGAAGGTGATCAGGACGGAGCGTCCCTGGTCCGCCTCCTGCTTGGCCGCCTCCGCGAGGACGAGTGACTTGCCCGTGCCGGCGCCGCCGAACACCATGATCCGCGGGTTGCGCGCCATCGAGGCGAGGACCCGGGCCTGGTCGGCGGTGGCCTGGTTCTGCTCCTCGATGACCGCGCCGCGCTGGGCGTCGACGACGGGCATGCGCGTGAACTCCCCGAACAGGCGTGTGCGCAGTTCCTCCGGCCGGGCGAGCCTCCGGTTCCCCGGAGGCGCAGCCGACGCCCTCGCGATCGCGTCGAGGGCGGCCGTCAGCCCCGCGACGGTCATGTCGTCCTTCGCCAGCCAGTGGGTCGGGGGCCATTCGATCGCGTGCGGGGGCGTGGGGATGTCGGGCGTGACGACGACGGCCTCGTGCGCGAACCAGCCGGCGCCCTCCTCCTGGAGGACCTCCCTCAGCGCGTACATGGCCGACTCGGCCTGCTTCATCGGAGGGTCGGACAACTTGTGCCAGTCGCCACGTCGGTCGACGCTGTACCACTTCCCGTCGTGCTTGCCGACCCCGCCCCCCTTCACCTCGACGACGATCACGACCTTCTTCCACAGGATGACGAAGTCCGCCTCCGCCCGCTGCTTGTAGGCGTGCGAGCGCAACCGCACAGAGTGGAAGGCGACGGCCTCGGGGTCGCCCTCCACGTCCCGCAGCAGACGGGCGAGCCGGAGCTCGGCGTTGCTCGCGGCGTTGCGCTCGATGTCCTTTAGACCGGGGACCAGGATCACGCGTGCTGCTCCTGCCAGAGGTCCTCGTACTCGCGGTACCCGAGGAACGAGTTGACGTCTCCTCCGAAGTTGTCGGCCATGTCCACGATCAGGCACATCTCCTTTCCACCGTTCTTCGGGCCGCGCAGGCCGCGGCCGGCCATCTGGATGTAGGCGTTGGGGCTGAAGGTCGGACGGGCGATGTAGAGGGCCCGCACGCCCGGTGCGTCGAAGCCCTGGATCAACAGGTCGCAGTTGGCCAGGACACGGATCTTCCGGGCCTTGAACCGTTCGATGATGTCGCGGCGCTCCTGCCGGCCGGTCTGCCCGCTCACCGAGGCCGCCTCCACGCCGCGGTATCGCAGCGTCGCGGCGAGTACCTGGGCCGACAGGACGTTCGGGGTGAACACGAGCACCGGCCAGTCCGGATCGCGGCTGATGATGTCCTCGACCAGGGTCTTCATGCGGACGTGGTTCTGGCCGATGCGGTCCAGGACGGCCGGGCTGATGCGTCGCAGTCGTGTGGCCTCGTCACGCTCCTCGTCCTTGAGGACGACCTTGATGCCGTCGAGTACCTCGTGCTCGACCCGTGCCAGCACTCCGCGCGCGACGAGCTCCTCGTAGACGTTCCCCTCGAACGCTTTGAGCTTGTGCTTGCCGAACCGGCTGGCGAGAGCGGCGGTCCCCGTCGCGGACCTGCCCTTGAAGGGCGTCGCGGAGAGTCCCACCAAAGGCCGTTCCCAGCCGCGGCCGGCCACGCCGAGCCAGTTCAGGATCCGGGTGTAGCGCTCGGACTCGCCCGCACGGTGCCCCTCGTCGACGATGACCGCCGAGGCCCTGCTCAACCACTCGTACTCGGCCGCGCCCAGGACGACGTCGAGCTTGGCGTCCGTCGCCACCACGACGCTGAACTCGGTGTCCGGCTGGTGTACGACGTTGTTCTCCCACAGACGCCCGATCGTCAGCGGACGCTCGTCACCGAGCCCCCGCCACACCGTGCTCCAGGTCTGGACGGCCTGCTCGCAGAGCTCCGACGACTGCGCGATCCACAGCACCGGGCCGCGGAGACGGCCCTCGATGAAGAGCGTGAGCACGGTCTCCACCGCGACACGGGTCTTGCCCGCGCCGGTGGGCAGTTCCACCATCGCCTTCCGATGGCGGCCGCCCTCCTCGCGAAGCGTGAGCACGTCGGCCAGCCGACGACTGATGTCGGCCTGGAAGTCGTGGAGGTCGTTGAGCTTCACGGCGCCCGGGACGACGAACTCGGCGGGCTGGTGGTCGGTCCGACGGCCGGCGTACTCGGCCGGGAACCCCATCCTCCGCAGCCAGGAGACGGTCAGGGCACCGCCGGCCCACGTCGCCGGAACGTCGGGGAAGCCCATCTCCTGGAACCGGGAGATGAGCAGTCTGATCGAGTCCGCGCCGTAGACCTTGAGGAAGAGGTCGGCGACGGAGGTGTCGTCGTCGACCAGATCCTGCGCCTCGAGCGCCTGCCACAGGCCCTTGGGCAAGGCGTCGCGCAGGTCGTCGGGGCCGAGGTAGACGTCGAGCCGCTCCTCGTCGCTCGCGGCGGCCAGGGCCTCCTGGCGGAGCAGTTCGAGTCTGTCGCCGACGCCGGTCTTGCGGACGTCCTCGAGCTCGGCGTTCGTCAGACGCAGCTCGAAGGCGTCGTTGACGATGTGCAGGAGGCGTCGGTCGTCCACGTCGCCGCGGGCGACCAGATCATGACCGCCGAGGTGCCACTCGAGCGAGTCGTCCTCGACGCCGTCGTCTCTGGTCACCCGCTTGACCACCTGGACGGCCCTGGTGATCGTGGCGTCGACCAGGCGGTCGGCCACGAGTGTGCCGCGGAGCCCGGTGAAGACGTCGAGCACCCGCTCGCTCTCCTGGACGCCCTCGACGATCATCGAGAAGGCGAAGCTGTCCTCGAACCGGCCGCAACCCGCCAGCGCGACGAGTTCGTCGGCCTGCTCCTCCGTCACCCTCAGGCGGGGGCGCTGACGTGTGGAGAGGTACTCCTCCTGCTCGTCCGTGGTGGCGAGATACACCGACGACGGGGAACGTCGCTCGATCACGCGCCCCACCCGGGCGGGGACTCCGGGAGGTCGGGTGCCGGGAAAGGCGATGCGGCACGCCGTGCGGACGAAGTCTACGAGCACGCCGTCCCGGGTGTTGGGATCGAACAGCGGTGCGTCGAGCGCCTCCCTGAACACCTGGGCGGGCACCGCGTCGAGCTCGTCCGGCAGTTCCAGGACCTCGGCCACCCGCTGGGAGCCCTTGAACAGCGGAAGCAGGCTCGCGTACCGCACGAGGGACGGAGCCACCACGTCGGCGGGCGCGTGGAACCCCCGGTTCGACTGCAACAGCCCGGCCTGCTCGACCGCCCAACGGACCGGTGACCGGACGGCGTGCACCGCGCCCGTGTCGAGGTCTTCGCAGGTCCAGTCCGGGTCGCCCGCCTGAAGCAGCCCGGTCGTCCAGCTCGCGCGCAGGTGCTTCGACGCGTCCGCGTCGCGCAGGAGTAACAGGACGGAGAACGGACCCGGACCCTCGCCGCGGAGGAAGTCGATGTCGTGGATCGGACGTTCGCCCGGGCCCCGCCGGGCGTTGAGCGTCTCCAGGACCCATTCCCGGTACCGCCCGAGGCACGGCTCGTCCTCGAGCGCGTAGTCCTTCACGGGGGCGCGGACGACCCCGAGCCGGCGGGCGACCTCCGGCAGGCAGCGCTTGCGGTCCAAGGACCTCCCCGTGTGGTCGTCGCCCAACGGCTCGTCGAGGTCGAGAACTTGGTGAGGCCAGGCCCAACCACCGTCGAGGGTGGGCACCTTGACCGTGGCCGGGTGGCCGGCCATCGCCTTGAGCGCGACGGCGCCGGGGACGTCGAGGACGGCGGTCCAGAGCTTGACCAGCTCGTCGTCGCCCGACTCGGTCGACAGGGCGGCGAGGCGCGCGTTGAGGATCGCGAGCGGGTCCAGGTCCCGGAAACCGGTCCCTCGGAGGCCCGCCTCCACTCCCGGCTGTGCCAGGAAGCCGGCGGAGACGAACACCGCCCCCTCGATCTCGACTCCTTCCTCCTGGTGCAGGAAGACGGTGTTCCGATCGCCGATCGCGTGCATGCCGTCGGTGGTCGGGATCACCTTGGCCAGCTCGATGTCGGGCAGGCTCCGGTGCCCGAGCGCGAACTTGAACGCGCCCGCCGCGGACGCGTCGTCCGTTCCCTCGGCCCACTCGCGCAACCACGAGCGAAGCCCGCGCTTGCGCAACTCCGTCAGCGCCCGCTTCATGTCCCGGTCGTGATCGAGGAAGCCGCGGGGCTGCGACGCCACGAAAATCTGCCGAAGACGGGTGAACCGTTGCCGGGACGCGTAACAACGCCAGTGCGGGACGTCGTCGCCGGTGTTCGGGGAGTGGATCCAGGCCTGATGGTCGGTCTGGTCGACCTCGACGGCGAAGTCCAGCGGAGTGAGTTCGGAGGCGCTTCGGAAGATGCCCGTCGCGTCGGGGACGAGTGCGCGGGAGGCCGAGATCCCCGGCACGTGCATGCATAGGTACTCGTCGCCGAAGGAGAGCTGTTCCCTTCCTCGCGCCGGCATGTAGTCGAAGTGGGCCGCCTGGTCGTCGGGTGTGGCCACCTGCGGCAGCACGTCGACGAACATCTCCGCCAGCGTTCCGAGGATCTCCCGGTTGTAGTCGTTCCTGAGCAGCGTCGTCCGGTCGTCGTTCACGCTCCACGGGGCGTTGAAGAGCGCCGACGCCGAGGTCTGGTCCTGGAGCGGGAAGTAGGACCAGAACCGCCCGATGCGCTGCCTCGCGTGACGCCTCGGAACGGCTACGGTGACCTTGACCTGATTGCGGGAGACGGCCTCCCCGACCTGCCGGCGGGCCTCCGGGGAGGGCGTGTGCATCCGGTTCTCGACGATCCACTCGTCGCCGTCGCCGTCCGGGTCCTCGATCCTGAAGACGCCTCCTCCCAGGTCCCGGGATGTGTGCGTCGTCTCGAACGAGTCCTGCCCGAGCACTCTGAGCCTCACCTCCCGCACGGCCCCAGCGAAGAGGAGGAACTCCGAGGAGAACTCCTCGATCTCCTCGCGGATCCTGCCGAGGCCGGACGCGTCCGAGAGCTTCACGACGGTGGAAGCCCACGACGCGAGCCCCGCGAGAACGGGGTCCTCGGCGAACGCGGCGTCCGGGTCGAGGACCGTCGCGGTGCGCAGGACCGGATACCGCTTCACGGCAGCCGTGATCTTCGCGAGCTCGCCCCGGGCCACAGGCGAGTTGAACTCGAACGACACCGAACGGCTGAACACCTGAGGGGCGCTCGAGACCGCGAGGACGGACTTGAACCCGAGACCGAAGCGCCCGATCTCGTCGCCCCGCTTGCCGCTGAGGTGCGCGTGGGTGATCGCGGTGAGTCCGTTCCTCGAGAACGGGCGACCGTCGTTGGCGCAGTAGAGGGTCCGGTTCTCCGTGTCGAGGACGATTTCGACGCGGCCGGTGAACCCGCCCTCGTCCCCGCCCACGCCCGACATCGCGTCGGCGGCGTTCTGGACCAGCTCCAGGAGCGTGCGGGTCGCGTATCCCCCGACCCGGATGGACTCCTCGTGGTTCGCGTGCTCGGAGACGAGGTGCGGGTTCGCCCGGTAGGAGGCGATGGCCCTGTCGAACTGGGTCTCGACCTCCTCGACAAGGCACGAGTCCGGC
This sequence comes from Kitasatospora sp. NPDC023385, assembly GCF_055664045.1. Taxonomy (NCBI): domain Bacteria; kingdom Bacillati; phylum Actinomycetota; class Actinomycetes; order Kitasatosporales; family Streptomycetaceae; genus Kitasatospora; species Kitasatospora sp. NPDC023385. The sequence continues at coordinate 64,662 of NZ_JBVOOL010000027.1, forward strand.
GTCCAGGACAGTCGTTCCGTCGTCACAGGTGAGTACTCCTCGCGTCCGGGTCTTCCGCGCTGCGGCCAGTCGTACATCCGCTCGGAGCAGTCTGAGACTTCCTGGAGCCACGCGATGTCGGGTAGGGAAACCTTCTGTGGGTGGGGGCGCCCGCGCCGCCCGCCGGGTGATCCGCGAAGGCGCGCGTCGGGAGTCCGACGACGGCGCCGTCGGCCGCGGTTCGGGCTGTGTGCCGATCCTTCAGTCCGTCCCCCGCATGTCACCGCTTGCCGGCAGGATGTGCACGTCCCCCGCACATCCCCACGGGACAGGACTCTAGACCAACGGACCTGACGGGACGACGGATCCGGGATCAGAAGCCGAACCGAGATCTTCCGATCAGTGAGGGCCCGACCCGTGGGCACGGTGGACCTGTTCGATCACCAGGCGGGCCGCCTCCTCGGCGGGGACGTGTTCCCAGACGCGGATGACCGTCCACCCGTGGTCCTGCAGCAGTTGTACCGTCTCGGCGTCGCGGGCCCTGTTCTTCTCCAACTTCTCGACCCAGAAGTCCCGGTTCGTCGCGGGCACGCTGCGATGTTCCGGGCAGTAGTGCCAGTAGCAGCCGTCCACGAAGATCGCGATCTTGTCCTTCGTGAAGACCACGTCGGCGGTCCGGCGCAGGGTGGGGACCGGCCGGGCGGACACCCGGTACCTGAGTCCGGCCCGATGCAGCAGCGACCGCAGGCGCAGCTCGGGCTTGGTGTCCCTGCCCGTGTTGGAGCGCATGGACGCCCGGGTTCCCGGGGAGGAGGCCCACGAGTCCGGGGGGAGGGAGGCCTCGGTGAGCAGTCCGGCCTCCTGGGCCAGGTGCCAGCCCTCGCGCAGGTTGGCGGCTCGCGTGGGGTGATCCACCTCACCCAGGGACACCGTCTTCGGCCGTCCGTCGGCGTACCAGCGCAGGGCCGCCTTGACCCGCCCGGTCCGGGCGGACCTGTTCAGCACGACGCTCGCGGGCCGCAGCCGTCCCTCGCCCACGTCCACCAGACGGTGGTCGTGGCCGCCGGCGGCCCGGTCCTGTTCCTTCGAGCGCTGGGTCGTGCCCAGCCCCGGCTTCGGCCGCCATGCGCGGTCCGTCGAGCCCGGCTTCGACGACCCGCCGGGAGCTGCGACAGCCACCGATGATCCCCTACCCGTCGTGCGTGCGGTACGGAGTCGACGATACGGCCGTGGGCCGACGCCGGGAGGCCCGCCCGTCGGAACGGGGCGGAATCAGGGCCGGCGCGATGCCCGCCTTGCGTAGTAGAGTTTAAGTTTGCGCTGTGTGTTGTTCCTGATAGGTCCGGCCGGCTAGAGTGCCTGCATGGCCGACACCCCCTCCACGATCAGCGCATTCGACCCGCCTCACAGCGGTAAGACCCCCCGAACCGGGGACTTCCGGGTGATCGATCTCTTCGCGGGTTGTGGCGGCTTGACCAAGGGGTTCGTCGACGCCAGGCACCACGGGAAGTCGCTGTACCGCCCCATCGCCGCGGTCGAGCTCGACAAGGCCGCCGCGGCCACCTACGAGGCGAACTTCGGCGCTCACATCCACCAGGGCGACATCGCCGAGTGGGTGAAGCGCGAGGCGGGCATCCCTAAGGCCGACGTGGTCCTCGGCGGTCCCCCGTGCCAGGGGTTCTCCAGGCTCGGTAACCAGGACCCCGACGACGAGCGCAACCAGCTGTGGCGCCACTACCTGACCGTCGTCGCCGCGGCCGAACCGAAGTTCTTCGTGATGGAGAACGTCGACGCCTTCCGGCGGTCCCCCGAGTTCGCCCTGCTCGTGAACGAGACCCGCACCGGGGGTCTCCTCGAGGACTACCTCATCCGACACGAGCTGATCAACGCCGACGATCACGGTGTGCCGCAGCGCAGGAGGCGGACCATCCTCGTCGGGGCGCGCAAGGACCTCATCACCCCGGGCACGGGCAAGCGGCTCGACCAGCTGTCGGAGATGGAACTCGTCGCCCTCCTGATCCCCGCACCGACCGTCGGCCGGCCGCGTACCGTCTGGCAGACGATCTCGGAACTCGTCCTGAAGAAGCAGACCCCGCAGCTGCCCACGCGGGGGTCGACGGTCAACGGCGTCCCGGGTCCGTACTCCATGGAGGAACTGCACCTCCGGCGAAGCGGCGTCACCCAGAAGTCGATGAAGCGCTACGCCTCCATCCCGGAGGGCGGGAACCGCTTCGACATCCCGTTCGAGCTGCTGTCCGCCTGCTGGAAGAAGCACAAGAGCGGCTCCGCCGACGTCATGGGCCGGATGTTCCGGGACAAGCCCTCCGTGACGATCCGGACGGAGTTCTTCAAGCCAGAGAAGGGCCGGTACCTCCACCCGTGGCTCCACCGCCCCATCACCCACCTCGAGGCGGCCCTCCTGCAGAGCTTCCCCATGGACTTCAAGTGGTGCGGCAACCGTGACCAGATCGCCCGCCAGATCGGCAACGCCGTGCCCGTCGGTCTCGCCCGGGCCATCGCGGAGCATCTCGCGCCGCTTCTGGTGGCTCAGACCGAACAGCTCCCCGCGCCCGCCCTGAAGCGGCGAGGTCGCACCAAGGAGCCGGTCCTCGTCGCCGCCTGACCGTCGGGGCCGCACTCGGCCGTGACATTGGTGCGTATAGGGACGATGCTCGCGTTGCTGTACGGTCGTCACGTCGTGGGGTCTGGCCGAACAGGGGTTTCGTGCCGGACCGGGTGTGGGGCGGAAGGGGATCCGTGGACGAGTTCGACGCGCAGTACGAGCAATTCCGGAGCTTGATCAAACTGCATACGCCGGAGCAGGCCCTGGCGATGCTCAAGCTGTTCCGGGTGGACGAGGACATCGTCAAGCGCATCGGCGAGCGCCACCAGCGGGAGACCATCGAGATCCGCGACAAGCGCCAGCCCGGCTCGGTCGTGCGCAACAACCGCGAGACCTGGTACGTCGGCCCTCAGGAGGGCGACCGCTGCTGGCCCGCGTTCCACGACCTGCTGGGACGGCAGCCGTCCTGGCACGGCGACGGCCTTCGGGACCTCGACGCCGCCTCCACCAAGGTCGTCTCCCTGCTCGACCACCCCAAGGAGAAGAAGTTCTCCACCCGCGGCCTCGTCGTGGGCTACGTGCAGTCCGGCAAGACCACCAACTTCACGGCTCTGATCGCCAAGGCCGCGGACGCCGGATACAAGTTCTTCATCGTGCTCGCCGGCATCCACAATGGTCTCCGCCGACAGACCCAACTACGGCTCGAGCGACAGCTCCTCCAGCCGGTGATCGACCAGTGGCACCCCCTGACCGGAGTCGACGGCGACTTCGAACCGCCCGCCGGCAACCCCGCCGCGTTCTTCACCGACAAGAGCGAGCAACACGTCCTGTGCGTGGTGAAGAAGAACGTCCCCAGACTCAGGAAGCTCAAGGACTGGCTGGAGAAGGCCCCCGAGCACCTGAAGAACTGCCCGACGCTCATCATCGACGACGAGGCGGACCAGGCGAGCATCGCCTCCAAGCGCACCAACCCGCTGATCCGCGAGATCATCGACCTCTTCCCCCAAGGCGGATACGTCGGTTACACCGCCACCCCCTTCGCGAACCTCCTCATCGACCCGACGGCCAAGGACCTCTATCCGCGGGACTTCATCGTCAACCTGCCCAAGCCACGCGGCCACTTCGGCACCGAGGTCCTGTTCGGGCGGGAGCCCGTGGACGGAGAGGACCCGCAGGACGTACCCGACGGCTACGACATGATCCGGACCGTGCCCGAGGAGGAGGTCGAACTCGTCCGACCGGGCCGGGACGAGATCGACGGGTTCAGCCCCGAGATCGACGGCTCGCTCCGCACCGCGGTCCTCTACTTCTGGCTCGCCACGGCGGCCCGGCGCGTGCGCGGACAGGGCGTTCCCCACTCGACCATGCTCGTCCACACCAGCGTCAGCACCGTGGTCCACCAGAGCTTCGAGGAACCGCTCAAGCGCTTCAAATCCACGATCTCGGACATGATCACGGCCGAGGAACCGGAACTCCTCGACGAACTGCGTGAACTGTGGGCCACGGAAACGGCCCGGGTCTCCGCGGCGGACCTCGGCGAACGAAAAGTGCCCTTCGAGAAGTTGCTCCCCAAGCTCCCCGGCGTCGTCGACGACTGCCGCGTCATCCTCGACAACTCCAAGAGCCTCGAACGTCTCGACTACGAGACCGGCCCGATCGTCGCCATCGCCGTCGGCGGCAACACGCTCTCCCGCGGCCTGACCCTCGAAGGCCTCGCCGTCAGCTACTTCGTCCGAGGCGCCTCCACCTACGACACCCTGCTCCAGATGGGCCGCTGGTTCGGATTCCGCGACGGCTACGCCGACCTCCCCCGCATCTGGATGACCGACGAACTGCGGGACTGGTTCCGCCACATCGCCACCGTGGAGTCCGAGATGAGGCGGGACATCGACTCCTACATGATCGAGGACAAGACCCCGCTGACCTTCGCCGTCCGCCTCCGCAACCACCCCAAGCTGCGCATCACCGCCGCGACCAAGATGCGCGACGCGGTCAAGGCCAGCGCCGCCTACGGCGGGCAGCGGGTTCAGACCCGCTACTTCCGCACCGCGGACGCGGAATGGCTCCGGACCAACCAGCGGGCCGCCGGCGAGCTCGTCGAGCAGGCCCTCCGCGTCGGCGGGGCCCGTCACGACGATCGATCTGCCAAGGGCCGGCACCTGCTGCGCGACGTCCCCTACGACCTGGTCCTCGACTTCCTCGGCCGCTACCGCTTCCACGAGAAGTCGATGGACTGCGACGCGAACCTTCTCCGCCGGTACGTGGAGAGGCGACTCAAGGCACCGGGCGGTGGGGCCCTGAAGCGGTGGAACGTCGCGATCATCGGCAACCCGCTCACCGGGGACCCCGACGCCGCCTACGAGTTCGCCCCGGGCGTCGCCGTGAACCGGGTCATCCGAGCGAAGTTGGCGAGCGGTCACGACGCCGCCGACATCAAGACCCTCATGAGCCGTCGGGACGCCGGCGTCGACCTCGACCTGAGCGGGTTCGAGGAGATCACCGAGAAGGCCCTCAAGCTGGCCCGTCAGGTGCAGTGCCCCGAGACCGCCCTGCTGACCCTCTACCCGATCGACCGGATCTCGCCCACCACGAAGGAACGCCGCGTACCGCTGGACGCCGCCGATCACGTCATCGGGGTCGGCCTCGTCTTCCCCCTGCCCCGCGGTGAGGACAGCGAGGTCGAGTGGTACAGCGCCGACCTCTCCAACGTCGTCCACGACGACGAGTTCGACACGATGAACGAGGACGAGCTCGCCCTGCTCATGGAGGACGACGGCAGATGAGCACACCCGACCTCCGGCTCGTCCTCGGCGAACACTGGCGAGACCTCGACGCGGCCCCGGTCGCGGAGGGGCACGTCCTGAGGACGTCCTCCCTTCCGGTGACGACAGATCACGGTCCGCTCCTGGCGGCGGTCGACGCGGACGGCATGAGGCACCTGCTGATACCGCTGGCGACGCGGCAGCGACTCTCGGCGGGCGTCGCCGTCGGATCGCTCCGGATCCTCGAGCGCCCGCTCGAAGACGACGAGAGCTACGGCCGCTTCGCCGACATCACCTGCACCGACCGCGAACTCGACGACGTGTTCACCGGCCTCTGCCATGACGTGCTCGTCGCGCTGGCCGCCGACGGTGATCGGCCCTACCGCACCGCCCGCGCGGTCGTGGAACGCTGGCGCCGGCTGTTCAGCGCCGGCAGGCGCCCCCTGACGGACGAGCAGGTCGTCGGTCTCTTCGGGGAACTCCTCGTCCTGATCCGCCTGCTGGAAGGCGACCCGGGAGCCGTCCGCCACTGGGCCGGCCCCGAAGGCGAGCGACACGACTTCACCGACGGCCGCCTGGCCGTGGAAGTGAAGAGCAGCACCACGGTCTCCGAACGGAGACTCCTCCAGGTCCACGGACTCGACCAACTCGAACCGCCGGAGGACGGCGAGCTGTTCATCGTCTGGCAACGGCTTCAGCCGGATCCGCGAGGACGCACCCTCGACGAACTCGTGACACACGCGAGGGACCTGTGCGACGACGAGGTCGCGTTCCTGTCCAAGCTCGCCCGCCTCGGCTACCAGCGGTCCGACCAGGGCCAGGAGGGCCGGCGACTCTCCCCGGTAGAGAGCCGCTGGTACCCCGTCGACGACGGGTTCCCGAAGCTCACCACGACCTCCATACCGGGCGCGGAGGTACCGGCGGGAGTCCTCGACGTCCGCTACACGGTGGACCTCGCCGGCGTCCGGACCGACCGCCTCGACGACGACGCAGTGAACGACGTCCTCGCCCGGATCGGAGAGCCGACGTGACCACGACACCGCGCTGGCTGTCCGAGTCCTATGGACCCGGCGGAGGAGGCGCGGCCGAGGGCATCCTCCGCCACCTCGACGCCACCGAACTCGACCCGCTGACCCTTCTCGTCCGCGAGTCGGCGCAGAACAGCTGGGACGCCCGGACCGGCGACGGCCCGGTCGACTACCGCGTCGAGCTCCGGTCCCTGAGCCCCACCGAAGCGCCGGTCTGGCGGGACCTGCTCCTCGAGAACGCCCCCACGACCGAACACCTCGAGCTGCGCGCCTCCCTCGCCCGACCGGTCCTCCGCGTCCTCACGGTGACGGACACCGGAACCAAGGGGCTCGGCGGCCCGACCCGCGCCGACGTCGTCGCCGACGGCGACTGCGACTTCGTCTCCTTCGTCCGCAAGACCGGCAGCTCCCAGGACCTCGACAGCCGCGGCGGCACCTACGGCTACGGCAAGGTGGTCTTCCACCTCGCCTCCAAGCCGCACACGGTCCTCGTCCACACCCGCTGCCGGGTCGGCGACCGCCTGGAGACCCGACTCATCGGCTGGGCCGTCCACGAGAGCTACAGCACCGACACCGTCGACGGCCCGAAGACCTTCACCGGCCGGCACTACTGGGGACGCGTCCAGGACGGATACGTCGAACCGCTCGTCGGAGCCGAAGCCGACGACGTCGCCCGAAAACTCGGTCTCAGGGCGTTGCCCGAAGGCGAGACCGGTACCACCGTCGCGATGATCGAACCCGCATTCGGAGTCCGGGACGACGCCGAGGCGATGCGCTGGATCGCCGACGCGATCGTCTGGAACCTCTGGCCCAAGATGCTCCCCGAAGGCGGGGAAGCGCCGATGCGGTTCTCGATCACCCACGACGGAGCGGAGGTCCCCGTCCCCTGGCCCTCCGATGTGCCGCACCTGCGCCCGTTCCTCTGGGCCCACCGCGACATGGGCGTCCTCATCGAGCACAAGACGATGAAGCGCCCACTCGGGCGCTTCGGCGTACGCAAGTTCATCGCACCCCCCGGCAAGCCGCCGAAGGTCGCCCAGGAGGCCGGAATCAGCGACCGGTTGCACCACACCTGCCTCATGCGCCCCGTGGACCTGGTGGTGAAGTACCTCGAAGGCCCGCCGTTCTTCGAGGAGCACGGAGGCTACGCCGGGGTCTTCCGGGCCGACGAGGGCATGGACCGCACCTTCGCGCTGTCCGAGCCGGCCAGCCACGACAACTGGATGGTGGACCGGCTCCAGGACCTGGACGAGCGCAAGCTCGCCAAGCACGCCCTGAAGAAGATCGCGGACGAGATGAAGGCCGCCTCCGGACCCGCCGCCGTCGTCAATAACGCCGGGGACGGCGTCTCGCTGGCCGGCATGAGCAAGCTGATGGCGGGACTGATGGCGGGCGCCCCCGGACACGGCGGCTCCGCGGTCTTCCCGACGGCCGACCCCGTGCACTCCCCGGGGCCGGCCGGCCGCCACCCGAACGGCGGCGCACCGGATCCCGGGGAAGCCGGATCGGGCGCGCCCGCCCGCCCGGCGACACACGGTCGACGCGGCGCCAGACTGCGCTACCTGGACGAGCCCTTCCACGACACCGTGGACGGTCGCGCCGTCCTCGTGCAGAGATTCGAGTTGGTCGACGCAGGAGAACAGGTCGTCCGAAGCCGACTGTCGGTGGCGCTGAACGACGCCCTGGGACGAGAGGGCGAACCGCCCCGGGGCGCGTCCGTACCGACCGTGCTCGGGTGGCGAGCGGACGGCGAAGAGCTCCACAGGTCCGACGAACTCCACACCGACGGAGGCGACGGACGCGTCTGGTCGCTGATCGTCGCACCCGCACCCGACACCGTGACCGAGATCGTCATGGCCTCGGAGCGGACGGGCGGTGACGTGTGAGCCGCCGCGCCTACCCCTACCGACGTCCGCACCCGCACACGGTGACCACCGAAGGATGGCTCCTCAAGCAGGAGGACGGACAGGGGATCCCGCTTCCCCCCTCGGTGGTCGACTGGGACTACCAGCGCGACCTCGAGCTGGAATGCACCGTCGAGGTCGACCTCGACGCGGCCCGCGCGAGCGCGGCGCTGCCGGAGGACGCCGAACTCGCCCTCACCACCGTGTGGAACTCCTCCGGCTCCGGCCTGCGCATGCTCGCGGCCGAGGAGCGACTGACCGGCGGCGGGAGGAGATCGGTGCAGCTGGCCTTCACGGTCCTGGGACGGGACAGCGGGGGAGTGCTGTCGATCGACACCCAGGTCGTCCTCGCCGGACACCTTGACAACCCCGACCCGACCGGCCCCCGGCGCGCCGGGTCCATCCTCTGGCAACACCACGCCCAGGTTCGCCTCCAAGGCGACGCCTCGCAGTTCCCGATGGCCGTCGTAGACTTCGCCGAGGCGGGCTACCCGGAGGACGCCCCCTGGTACCTGGACATCGGACCCAACCTCGACGCCGCCACCATGGGCGCGGTCCTGCTCCTGGTCAACAGCCGCACCACCCTCGTCCTCGACGCCATGCGGAAGGCCGAGAAGGCCACCCACGCGGAACGGCTGATCCAGTCGGCACTGCGTCAGGACGTCGTACGGCTCATGATCGAGCACGCCGTCGACGACGAGGACCTCGACGACGGATCCACGTTCGAGCCGGACACCCTCGGCCACATGCTCCTCGGAGCGGTCCGCACCCACCTGCCCGACACGACGCTGGCCGCGCTCCGGCTCATGCGGCGCAGCGACCCCTCGTACTTCTCCGCCCGCGTGCAGAGCGCCGTCGGCCTCTTCGCGAAGGAAACGTGATGGCCTACCTCTTCCCACGCCTGCTCGCCGGAGCGGCCAAGGACCTGAGGGCGTCGTACCTCGGGAAGTCGCCCGACGAACTCGGCGGCGACGCCGCCCAGTCGCACCTCGCCATGTTCTACACGGCGACCGGCGGCGTGCGACTCCCGCCGGAACGGCTCCTGAGGCTGCGGGGCGCCATCGTCGACGCCGCCCGCGAGAGAGGCTTCCCCGCGCCGCACAACAGGAAGCAGGCCAGCGGGTTCGACATCGCCGCGGCCGAGATCCTCCACCGGGACTCCGGGATCATCCCCGCCGAGGCCGTCGCTGGCGACCTCTGGGCCTTCCTGTCCCTCGTGGTCATGCCCGACGTGGCCGCATGGCGATACGCCGACTTCCACCAGGACCGGGTCCTGGGCACGGACGTCACCCGTCACGTCTTCGGTCGTCTCTGGTGGCGCGCCCATCTCGTCCACGACCGGGACGCCGAACCCGAGGACCTCTACGCCGCTCTCTCCGTCCTGGGCGAGTCCGCCTTCGACCAGATCTACGCCCGCCGGACGTCCATCGGCGGCAGCCCCCACATCGTTCGGGGGATCCTCCGGGTCTGGCAGAGGGTCGACATCCCCCTGGAGACGGTGACCGAGCGGGACTTCCTCCGAGACCTCCTGAAGCGGATCCTGAGGCTACAGGCCTTCATATCCTTTGACTCGTTGTCCGTGGAGGACCTCGACGGAGAGTTCCGGACGCTCGTCGACGACTCGCTTCGAAGCTTTTCCGGCCGAACGTAATCGGAGTTCGTGGACTCTAACCTCGTTGGCCGGGAGGGTGGATAGTGGCCGGGACTGTAGGGGCCGGTTTCGCGAACATTCATCCGGCGGCCATGACCGAGCATCCCGTCAAGCAGTCGTCCGCCAGGCGCTACGACGCCACCGGTACCGTCTTGGGCAGCATCAAATCCGCCCCAAGCGTAGTTGGCCAGGCTGGCCACGGCGGGCTGCGGAACTAGGTGCCGGAAACTACCCGATCTTTCGCGAGTGTTAACCCCGGATACCGACCCTGATCGAGACCTCGGATGACTGGGGTGGCGCCAGCCAATCTGACTCAATTCTTCCATTTGCGTCGCCGAATTGGCCCCGGCCGAAACCAGCGTGGCCGAGACCGCTAACTGGCGGGGTTCGCCCGATGCTGCATGGTGTGGCTCCGAGATATCTCGGAGCCACACCATGCAAGGCTCATGCCAGCTCACCCCCGCAGGGCGGCCACGGGCTACAGGGTCCGTTCGCGCTGGAGGGTCCAATTCTGGCCGGTGCTGCCGTTGCAGGCTGCGAGGGCGACGCGGGTACCGTTGGCGAGGGCGTTGTCCTTGGTGGACAGGCAAGATCGACCGCCGTGAGGGTGATCACGATGCGCGGCTGGTGGGTAGGGCAGCTTGATCGTGTGGCATCGGTCTTCGCGCGTTCACCGCCCGAAGGGCTGGTCGCGGATCGGGGGAGGCGGTCTCCCCGCTGGCCGAGGGGCGTTGGGCTCGTACAACGGGGAGCACGTGCGGTGAGGCGGCGTCGAACCTCGGATCGGTCCTCGGAATGCGCCAGGGCGAGCGCCGAGAATTTTGGTGAGACCGCAGGGAATGGGTGAAGCTGGGATTATGACGGCGATTCTCCGGCTGGCCTTCGGGCGGGTCCGATTGATTCGCTCGGCGGGTTATGGACTCCCTATCCGGTCTCCTACGCCCCGCTCGTGTCCCTCACGACATCCGAGATCGAGACCGACCTCTACACTTCGACCGCGGTACGGCTCGACGTACCCATCCCGACCGACCTGGCCGCGCGAGTGGAGACGGCCTCCGAAATCCCCATGCAACTGCCCCTGACCTGGTAGGCGACGGGAATCCGTTGACCTTGCGGCCCCGTGGCCCACCAGCGGTCCGACGCCGATGCTACCCGGTGCACCGGTGGCGGGCCCCGCCTCGCTCACGCCGCCTGGCCGAAGCCGTGACCGGCAGCGAAGTCGGTTTGGCGGACTGCTTGGGTGTCCGCGTGGTCGAGGGCCTGGACGGCCTGCTCGGCGGAGTCCTTGAGGAGGTGGCCGTAGAGGTTGATGGTGATCGCCAGGGTGGAGTGGCGCAGGGTCTTGGAGATGATGGCCAGGGGGATGTCAGCGGCGATCATGATGCTGGCCGCTGTGTGGCGTGCAGCCCGATCCTCGGGAGCCCGAGTTCGGCGGTGAGCTTGCGGACCTGGTCGAGGTCCCACTGGGGGCGCAGCGGCAGGCCCATCCGGCTTGGCGAAGACGAGGCCCTCGAGTCGGCCTGAGGGGCCACGCGTTTTCCGGACAGACGCCGCACGTTTGAAAGCTACGCTGCGAGCCGTATGTTGCGACGCTCGAGATACGCCTCACGCGGTGTCATATATCCGATTGCCGAGTGAAGTTGCTTGCGATTGTACCAGAATTCGATGTACCTCGTGATGTCCTGTCGGGCTTCCTCGCGCGTGTTGTATGTCATGCGGCTCACTCGTTCGTTCTTCAGGGCGCCGAAGAACGATTCGGCCATGGCATTGTCGTAGCAGATCCCGGTCCGGCCGGCAGAGCGCCGGAGGTTGAGCCGGTCGAGGGTCTTGCCGTATTCAGCGGACATGTAGTTGCTGCCGCGATCGGAGTGAAATATGGCCTTGGCGGCAAGTTTCCGATTGCGCGCGGCGTTCTTGATGGCTCGTGATATCAGCGGGGTCTGGTAGTGGTCGTCCATCGCGTACCCGACGACTTCCTTGCTGCAGCAGTCGATGACGGTCGCCAAATATAGCCAGCCTTCGCCGGTGGGTATATAGGTGATATCTCCGACCAGCTTCTCTCCGGGTCTTTCTGCGGTGAAGTCACGGCCAACCAGGTCGGGCACGGGGAACGGCAGGCCGGCGCCTTGGTCAGGCTGAACCGCTTGGGCTTGGGCTGGCACGGCACCAGGCCCAGCTCCCGCATGAGCTGGCGGACCAGCTCCGGTCCGGCTTGCACGTCCCAGCGGCGAAGCTGAGCGTGCACGCGCCGATAGCCGTAGGTGCTGTCGGAGTCCTCGAATATCTTCGAGATAAGGAGCTTGAGTTCTTCGCGACGCGCGGCGGTGGCGGATTCTGGCCTGTTGCGCCACTCATAGTAGCCGGAGCGAGATACGTCAAGCTTGGCGCACATGAAATCGACGGTGAATGCGCACTCCGCTGTGCCGAGTCTCATCTGATCGATGAACTCGAACTTGTCACTCACCGGTGATCCTTCGCGAAGTACGCTGCGGCTTTTTTCAGGAAGGCGTTCTCCATCTCGACTTCGCGGAGACGTCGTTCGAGTTCCTTGAGACGTGCACGCTCGCTCACCGTCAGCTCTGCGTCAGCCGGAGGTTCATTTCGCTTCTCATGATTTTTCACCCAGCCTCGCAGGGCTTCCGGGTTCAGCTCGAGCTCCCGGGCAACCTCGGTGACGGTCTTGCGAGACCTCAATGCGATTTGTACGGCTTCCTCGCGAAACTCCGGCGAGTACTTGCTGGGCGGTGCCACCTGTTACCTCGTTTCCTCTCAACAGAAGATCCTATTGGGTCTCTGTCCGGAAACCTCGGGGCACCTCAGCCGTCGGGGTGGGCGTTCATCTGGATCGCGGCTTGGCGGTGGAGGGCCGTCATGACTCTGGGGAAGAGGCTGATCCATGCGCGGCTGGCTTCGGTCTTGGGCTGGCGGAGGTGGATCTCGCCGTTGTCGATGGCGGCGAGGGTCCAGCGGACGTAGAGCTTGCGGTCCATGAGGTGGACGTCGAACCAGTGGAGGGCGAGGACCTCGCCGCGGCGCATGCCGGTGCCGAGCATGACCTCGAACAGGTCGGTCAGCTGGTCGGAGTAGTGCTCCGTGTTGTGGCGCAGGAACGCTGCGGCCTCGTCGGGGGGTCCAGCAGGTGCGCTCGGTGGCGCGGGGCTTGGGCGGGACGGAGTGTTTGGCCGGGTTGTAGCGCAGCCCCCAGGCGCGGACGGCGGCGTTGAGGGCGTTGCGCAGGGTGGAGACGATCCGGCAGACGGTGACCTTGCCGCGCTTGGACTTGCGCTGGGCGGCGAGCCAGTGGGTAAGCGACGATGATTCGCCCGCAGGTGCCGGCCCAGTGGGCCGGCTGGCGGCACCGGCGCAAGAGCAGTCGGGCTGGCGTGACGCCGCTTGCTGGAAGGCTCGACAGATTCCGGTTACAGGCAGTACCTGCGGCGGGGCGGTCGGCCTGGGGACCACTTTGGGACCACACCCGATGAGCGCCTATGGGCGCTGATGGCCCGAAACGTACACTTGTGTGCAAAGTAATCGCCGAGCCACGGTCAGCAGTTCGCAGCACCACTTCCGGCGAGAAGTCCCAACTCACTTGTTCCCCAGGATGGTTGAGTAACAATAAAGGCCGAGACCTTGGGGTCTCGGCTGTCGACAATAAGTGAACCCCTTGACTGGGGGTCAAGGGGTCGCAGGTTCAAATCCTGTCGTCCCGACAGTATGTCGGAAGGCCGTTGGCTGGGAGAAATCCCAGGTCAGCGGCCTTTCGCATGACGCCCCGTCAGTGAAACGAGCCACCTGCGAACACCCCTAAACGATCTTGCTGGGGACCAGCTGGGGACCAGCGTGCTCCCGGCGGACCCTGCGGGCCCGCCCCCGGGGACCAGCCGGTCGAAGGCCCATCTGTCCCTACCCGGCCACAATAGCGGCGCAACCGGCAGCCGGAACACCCGTTCCGGGAATTCCGACGCTGCTCCCACACCACCCACGCGGTGAATTCCCCCGCGTGCCGGGGAATCGACATCTGACCGGGCCGCGAGCGAAGTCCAACTCCACTCCGGGAACTCGAAGTTCACCGGGCCCTTAGGGCGGAGTGACGGCCGCCCCATTGAATCCGGTCCTATCGGTGCTGCCGCGCCCCGTTGTTGACCCTCCACAAGCGCGGTCCGGACCGTTGAGTCCTCGTCGCCACAGCCGGGCGGGCCGGCGGCGCTGTCGTAGGGCGGGCCTAGATGACTGATGCCAAGGGGTTCAGTGGTCGTACGCGGTCAGCGAGCGCATGACGGGCTGGCCAGTGTGGTCGTTGTGCCAGATCGCGGCG